>JASFSD010000142.1:0-6553 GCA_050114575.1 Gammaproteobacteria bacterium
CGAAGAGTTGTATCTCGTCGATCGGCGCGACAGTCGCCGGCACGCCATCGTCGGCTGCCTTGAGCGCCGAGATGTCGGCCGCGAACAGCCGCCCTGCCTGAATGTCGCCGAAAACGAACTTGCCGTTGAGCGCCTCGATTTCACCGCGGTAGGCAAAGCCGCCGCTGATCGCGCGCCCTTCGTCGTGATCGTAGATGGCCACCGGGTAGGTAAATTCATCGGCCACGGTTCCATCGAGCACGTTTGCGGGCAGGGGATAGAGCTCGTTCAGTGCACCGCCCGGACGCGACTGGCCGTTCTCCCAATAACCTTCACGCGACATCCAGCCGTAATTCTCACCGGCGCGCACGATGTTGACCTCCTCGATCTGGCTCATGCCGATGTCGAGCGCGAACATCGTGCCGTCTTCGAGGTCCCAGCTCAGCCGGTGGGCATTGCGAAACCCGTGGGCGAAAATCTCGCCCAGCGTCGCGGCATCGCCGTCTCCGGCATAGGGGTTGGCGGACGGAACAGTGTAATCGCCGAGCCCCCGCTGCCCGCCGGACCGCTCGGGGCTGCGCGGATCGATGCGCAGGATCGCCGTGGCGATCGTGTCGAGGCGCTGGGTCTGACTGGCGTTTCGGGAATTCGGGCCACCACCGTTGCTGAAGCCGAAATCGCTGCCGCTCGTATAGAGCAATCCGTAGTCGGCATCGCCCGGCTCCGCCGTCGGATTGAAACCGACGAACCCCAATGGATGCGACATGTTGGTCGTGACGTGGGCGGCGCGCAGCAGCTCGCGACGCGTGCCGGCGAAAACCGCCGCCGCCGGATCGCTGGCGCGCCATTCGGTCAGCACGTTGTGATGGGTGACGTCGCTCGGACCATAACCCGGAGGAATAAAGTCGACCGCCGCCGGGTTGTCCGCGGCGGACTCGCCGTGGGTCGTATAAAAGAGACCGTTCTCGGCGAATTCGGGATGGAAGGTGAAGGCGTTGAATCCGCTCTGCACGCGGTCGAACGTCGTCAGCGGGAAGAGGCCGTGCAGATCCAAATACAGTACGGGCCGGACGCCGTCCTCGAGCAGATAGATCCTGCCGCGTTGATCGTTGACGAACCGGCGCCCGTCCGACGCATCCTGGACCATGCTGATCCTAGCCGTTCCGGCCGGATTGGTGTCCCGACCCTCCGATAGCAGACCGCGCGTGTCGGGCAGACGGACGACTTCCTCGATGGCGACGCTCAGGCCTCGCTTCTCGACCGGCTGCGGCAGCGGGTCCCGGGTTATCGGAACCTGTGCCGGCTCCTGAGCGGTAACGGTCCACGAAACTGCTGCAAGTACGGCGAGACCCGCCAGATTCGACGCTCGCATAAATGCCCCCTGTTGTTTTGCTGGATGGCCCCGGGCTCTTCGATCCCTTGGAGAGATCCCGGCAGCCCGTGGAACCATGGTGCCAAGTATACGCAGCGTGCCGGGCGCCGCTGCCCAACGGGGCCTCCCGAGCGCCTATACTCGGCTTTCGCCACGGGGGACTATCGAAATGACGAACAGAACTATCTACCGGCTGCGCGGGACCGCGCTGATCTGCACGGCGCTTGCCTCATTCACGGCCCTGGCCGGCGGTGAGGCCGGCAGGCTCAACCTCAGAGATCTCGGCGCCCGGTTCGTGGCGTATGCGACCGAGGCCCGGGACAACGGCTCAGTCGACGTCGTGAACGCGATGTTCGTGCAATACCTGTTACCGACCCGGCGGCGCCACGATTTCCCGATCGTGATGATTCACGGCGGCGGCGGGCAGGGCACGGACTGGCTCCAGACGCCCGACGGCCGCGACGGCTGGGCGGATTACTTCGCCGCCGACGGCTGGGATGTCTATGTCGTGGACCGGCCGGGCCACGGGCGCTCGCAAAGCCACGCCGGCTGTCAGGACGGCACCGTCGGCACCGGAAACTCGGCGATCATCTCGCGGCTGGCAACGTCGGACGCGCGAGTCTGGCCCGGCGGCGAGCCGACGCCGACCAACGAAGCCGTCATCGGCTGGACTGCGAGCTCGGCGACAGCCCCCTATTGCGGCGACGAAATTGCCGCCCGAGCCATCTCTGCCCTGCTCGACGAGATCGGTCCCGCGATTCTGCTCGCGCATTCAGCCGGCGGCGGCAGCACGTTCCGCGTGCCCGAGATGAACCCGGAGAACGTCGTCGGCATCATCGCGTTCGAAGCCGCAGGGGCAAACCCGCTGGTCGGGGGCTTCGGCGGCAGCGCCCCCTCGATCACGAGCTGGACGACGCAGCCGCCCCTGGCGGGAGATTTCGAAGCCGAGGACCACGACGGCTGCGCCATGCAGGGCGACGGCGCCAGCCGGCTCGTGAATTACGCAGAACTGCGAATCGTGCTCGTTGCCACCGAACGCGGGACCAGCAGTCTGAACGCGATACGCTGCCAGGCGGCGGTCTGGTCCGAAGCGGGCGCCGTCGGCAGCTACGTCTATCTGCCCGAGCAGGGGCTCTCCGGCGGCGGGCACTTCGCCATGGCCCAGCTCGACAACGGCGACTACGCGCGCACTTTCATCGAGATCGCCTCGGACGTAGAGGACGGAGAATCGCGTTGAGCCGCGGCATCGGCTGGCGGCCACCGTCGGCACCGAGGCGGCCGGGCCGGCTTCCGAGCGCGAATCGCCTCGCCGTGGCAGCGCTGCTCCTGGTCACGGCCACGGCACCGGCGGCCGAGATCGAAATCACCGAGGTGGGTCTCTCCGCCAGCGGCCGCGTAATCGACGCGATGCGCGTCGCGGCCGGAACGGAACGGGCGCCCACCATTACACTGATTGGCGGGCTCATGGGTGCCGATGCTTCGAGCGATCAGATCCGCGAAGAAATCGAGCGCTATGCGAGTCTGCCGGACGCCGAGCGCCCGGTTTCCGTGGTTGCGATCGCGCTGGCGAACCCGGATCGGCAACCGTTGCCGTTTCCTCCGTCCGGCCCTGCCTATCGCGAGAACGCCGAGTCTCATGCCGTCTGGCGCTGGCTCGGCCTGAACGCACCCGATCTCGTGCTGATCGTAGGCGCGAACGGCAGCCGCCTCGCCGAGGCCCTACCGAATACCGACGTTGCCGGCGTCGCGCCGATACCGGCACGCGTTGTCCTTACCGCAGAAGGGCTCCTGACCGGGCTCGCAGCGGACGTTCCGCCATCGCCGGCGCGGCTCGAGATCGAAGCGCGGCGCGCACGCTCGCCTGCGGAGCTTGCCGGTCTGCTCGCTCCGATCTACAGCCAGAGCTTCGACACCGTTCTTTACATCGATGGCATGGGCCTGATTGCGCACCTGGGCCTCGGCAACCTCGACCATGTAAGGCGATTGGCCGAGCCTTATCTCGACGGCTCTCGGGAAAGCCTCGCCGGCCGTTTCGGCGTCTCGACCCTGGTCCTGGCCGGCCACCTGGTGTTCGCCGAGCTCGCGGCGCAAACCGGCGACCCGCGTGCGCTCGAGCGGGCCCGGGCCGCGGCGGACCTCGCATTCGACGCCGAGGGCGAGATGCTCGAAGCGATGCCGGGACACGGCGAAATGAGTGACGCCATATTCATGGGCGCGAGTATTCTCGCAGCGGTCGGCGACCTCACGAACGAAACGCGCTACTTCGACATGGCCGCCCGCCACCTCGAATTCATGAACCGGCTCGTCCGGCGGGACGACGGTCTCTACCGACACTCGCCCCTGACGGATGCCGCCTGGGGCCGCGGCAACGGCTTCGCCGCGATCGGCTATGCGCTTACGCTGAGTAAGTTTCCCGCAGAGCATCCGGCCCGGCCACAACTGCTGGCCGAGTACCGGCAACTCATGACGACGCTCGCGCGGTGGCAGAACGAGGACGGCACCTGGCGCCAGGTCGTCGACGAGCCGGGCGCCTATCACGAGACTTCCTCCACCGCGATCATCGGCTTCTCGATGCAGCGCGGCCTCAACCGCGGCTGGCTCGACTCCGCCGAGTTCGAGCCGCACGTCGAACGCGCCTTCGGCGCTGTCTCGCAGCGAACCGACGCCGAAGGCGGCTTCATCGATGTCAGCGAATCGACCAACAAGCAGCCGACGCTAGCGGCCTATCTCGGACGCGAGGCGCTATTCGGCAGGGATCAGCGAACCGGCAGTTTCGCGATGCTGTTCGCCGTCGAGCGCGCCGCAGCAGGGACGAATTGATACCTGCCCGCGCCGCTAGTCGCTGTTGAACATGTCGCGCACCATGAACCATCGACCGTCGGGCTGGCGCCGGTAGATGCGCAGAAAGTTACCTTCGGTGCGCGAAATGTCTCCACCGCCTCGAGGCCTCGCGATGACGATGAACCTGCCTCTCTGATAGGCCAGACCGCCCGAGACCACGGTCTCCTCGGCCATCCAGGTCTCGTCGAAATCGAAACGCTCGAATGCGCCCGTCATCGCTTCAACCAGCGCGGCCTTGCCGACCAGCGGTCTGCCTCCCGATGCGATCATCATGTGATCTTCGGTCGTCAGGCTCGAGAGCAGCTCGATGTCGGCGTCGTTGATCGCGCTCAGATAGAGCCGATTGAACTCGGCAATGGCCGCCAGCGCATCCGCTTCGTTGGACTGTGCGCCTGCGTAGCCTGCGAAACCAAGGGAACAGAGCGCCACGACAGCAATTGTGCAGGCGACCAATCTTGGCCGAGAGCTGCCGAAAGAACCACGTCCGTTGTCGCGGGCGCGGGCGAAAAACCTGACCACGCCCTCTAGCCGTGGCCGGTGGATAGCAGGCGGCCATAGCCCGGAGCCAGCCCGCTCAGCCCGACGAGTCGGGCTCCGGCCCAGAGCCCATGCGGCATGCTCGAGATGACGGGGACGCCGGTCCGGGATTCGATAGGAGCGATCAGCTCCAGCGTGCGAAAGCCGCCGCAGGATACGAGCAGCGAGTCGGCGGCCGCCGCTGATTCCCGGACGCGCACGCCGAACTCGAGCAGGTCGTTCTGAGTCACGCGGTCGACGTCGGCAACGGCTTCGATGCCAAGGCCCGTGATGACCAGCGGTTCGAGACCGTGCTCGATCAGAAAGGCCCGCAACCTGTTGTTGACCTCGTCGTTATAGGCCGTGGCGACGGCTACGCGCTCGGCGCCGACGGCCTTGAGGCCCTCGATGACACCGTCGCTCATGGTGGTCGCCGGCAACCCGGAAGCCCTGGTCACCGTGTCGCGCAGCTGCCGGTTGAATGCCTCGCCCTGATAGAAGGTCAGTGAGGTTCCGGTCAGCTCGATGGCCTCGGCCCCGGCTTCGGCCAGACGCTCGGCAGCCGCGGGGATCAGGCCGACAACCGCATCGTAGCCGTCGGGCGTCATCCGGTCGAGCCCGAGGCCCGTGACAACGAACTTGATGCTGTCGCCGTACATCGCGACACCCTCTTCCGGAATGCCCCGATCCGATGGCGGAAAGATCAACCCGAGCACGGGTACGTCATCGGCCGACTCGGCCGGGCGCGAGCCCAGGCCCGCCACGGCCGCAGTCGCTGCCATGCCGCCCAGAATCTGCCGGCGTGTCGTGTCCATAGACCCCCTCCTTTGGCTTTTCATACTAACCCACGTCAGGGCCTTGGGCTCCGTGCGCACTCGGTGCACGTCCCGCCCACCACTGCACTGCGGTAGCTATGGTGGCATGGCGCTACGGCGCAGCAAGCCGCTCACTGCCCGTCTGTACCCCCCAGAGAGTGGCGTAGGCTCCGGCGGCGGCGATGAGATCGGCATGCGAGCCATGCTCGGTGATGCGGCCGTCGTCGAGGACGTAGATTCGATCGGCATGAACGATGGTCGACAAACGATGCGCGATAACGATGGTCGTTCGCGAATGCGAGATCCGCGCCAGCGACCGCTGGATCGCAGCCTCCGTCTCGTTGTCGACTGCCGATGTCGCCTCGTCGAGAATCAACACGGGCGGATTCTTCAGCAACGCCCGCGCCAGCGACAGGCGCTGGCGCTGGCCGCCCGACAGCTTCTGACCGCGCTCGCCGATCATCGTGTCCAGCCCGGCCGGCAGCCGCTCGATGAACTCCATGGCTTCGGCGGCACGAGCCGCCTCGATGACGTCCTGCTCACCCGCGCCCGGTGCCCCGTAGGCGATGTTTTCCCGGACCGAGCCCTGAAACAGGAACACGTCCTGACTGACCAGGCCGATCTGACGCCGCAAGCTGTCGAGCCGGATATCCGCCAGGGGCCGGCCGTCGAGCCGTATCTCACCGCGCACCGGCTCGTAGAACCGGAGCAGCAGCTTTATCAGCGAGCTCTTGCCCGAGCCCGTCGGCCCAACGAAGCCGACGGTCTGATGCGGCTCGATGACGAGATCGATGTCGTGCAGCACAGGGCCCCCTTCGGCATACGAAAAGTCGACGTGGCGAAACTCGATGCGGCCCTCGACCTCCGGCAGCTCGACGGCATCGCCGGAATCGAGAATCCAGGCCGGTGCTTCGATCAGATCGAGAATCCGCCGCGAAGACGCCATCGCCCGCTCGTAGAGGTCGACGGTCTCGGCCAGGCTCGTCAATGGCCAAAGCAACCGCTGAGTCAGAAACACCAGCACTCCGTA
>JASFSD010000143.1:0-6544 GCA_050114575.1 Gammaproteobacteria bacterium
GCCGAGGGCCCGAGCACGCTGATGCGCGCCGGAATCCGCCTGAGCACGCTGCCGCCCGGCACCGAGATTACGATTCGCGGCAACCCGATGAAAGACGGCCGTCCGGCGGCAGCCTGGGTCGACGCCATGGTCGACGGCGAAACGATCAATCCGCGGAATGGGTTCGCGGTCGTGCCGGCCGAACACTGAATCGAGCCTGGCCCGGGCGAGATCACTTGAGATGCTGCAGCACGCGCGGATCTACCGCTGACGCACCGAGCATACCCCCGGCCAAAGCTCCGGCGATTCCGGGCGTCATGACGTCCTGGCCCGTCAGGAACAGGCCGGATACGGGTGTACGGGCACTGAGGGAGTCCGACAAAAAACGCCGCGGCGAAGTTTCCAGACCATAGAACGCGCCCTTCTCGTGGCCTGTGAATGACGCGGTTGCCAGTGGCGTGCCGAGCTCCTGATAAACGACCAATGGTGCCAGGGCCGGGAACTTTGCAGCAAAACACTCCATTAGCCGGGACTCGATGCCCTGCTTGAAGCTCGCCCACTCCGACGCCAGCGCCTCGGTTCCCTGAGCCGCATACTCGGCCACAGACGACCAGTCGGCCCAAACGAGCAATTCGGCCGTGTGCCTGTTCGACGGGCCTGGTTCGTGCGCCGCATCCTTGAGCGACGGAAACGAGACGAACATCATCGGAACAGCGTCATCCTCGGCAGTCGACCAGATGGCGTCACTCGTATCCCAGCTGTCGTAAAACCAGTGGTTGGCGCGGTTTGCGCCGAGGGCCGCGATATCTCCTTCCAGGCCGAGGAAGATCTGGAAGTGACAGATCGATGGCTGGAAGGTTTCTATCTCACGCGCCCAATCCTGTTGGCGAATCTCCGACGGCAGCAAGCGCTTCACCGTTTCACCGGCGCCGACGGCGGAGACGATGATGGGCGCCCTGAATTCATCACCGGAGCTCGTTCGAACACCGATGGCGCTGCCATCCTCGACCAGTATCTCAGAGACCGGCGTGCCCGCGCGCGCGCTGCCGCCTGCGGCCTCGATCACGGGCACGAGCCCATTGGCGATTGCCGCAGCACCACCAACGGGGTAGTACGCGCCCTCGAGATAGTGACCCATGATGAGAGCATGAATAGCAAAGCTCGCTTCCGTGGGCTTGCCCCCATAGGTGCCCCATTGTGCCGAAAGGATGGCTGCTAGCTTTGGATCCGTAATCAGATCGCCAATCACCTCGGCAGTCGTTCGCCCACACCAGCGCTCGAACCGCTTCCTGTTCCACCATCGATGCGCGTGACGAATAGATTCGGGCATTGCGCGTTCGGCAGAAAGCGAGTGCATGGCTTCCTCGGCCGAGAGCAACGCTTCGAAATAGGCATCGACTTCAGCGGCATGGTCGGGAAACCGCTCTTTCAGCTCCATCTTGTACGCCTCGGCCGGGCGCGCAATGGGAATCTCGAATCCTTCCGGAAAATGCAGGGTATCGTAGACCGTACCGACAGAACGAAACTCGATCGCTCCGCCGCTGAGCCAATTCAATATTCGGCCCGCCAGCTGATCTCGGCCAAACGTGCCGCAGTAGTGAAGGCCCACATCCCAGGAGAAGCCCTCCCGCGAGAAGGCATGGGTCAGCCCGCCGATCGTCTGCGCCTGCTCGAGCAGAAGGACCTTGCGACCCATTCGTGCAAGTGCCACCCCGGTCGTCATGCCACCCATGCCGGACCCGACAATGATGACATCGAATTCGCTGTTCAAGGTTCCTTTTCCCATGCGTCGATCCTCTCTCCTGACGTTCGGCGATCCTCGGCGCGAGATGACCAGACACTACGTCTTTTGGGACGGCACAGGCATAGCGGATGACCGAAGCACGGGCACGCCGCGCCACTGCCCCTACTGATAACGCAGCGCGGCCATCGGGTCGATACGGGTTGCCCTGCGTGCCGGGATGAAACAGGCAACCGCGGCCACACTGGCCAGGACGAGTAATACAGCGACCAGCGTCAGCGGGTCGTAAACACTGATATCGAACACGAAGGCGGACATGACGCGCGCGAGCGCCAGCGCGCCGACGACGCCGATGACGAGCCCGACGGCGGCCAGCTGCATGCCGCCCAGGAAAACCAGCGTCCTGAGATTGCTGGCACTCGCGCCCAGCGCCGAGCGGACGCCGAGCTCCTGAGTCCGTTGCGAAACGCTGTAGGCGATCACTCCATAAATTCCGATCGATGCCAGCAGCAGAGCTAGAGCGGCAAATGAGCCGAACAGTATGCTCAGGATGCGCTCTCCGAAGACCGATTCGCTCTGGATCTGCTCCAGCGTGCGGACCTGGCTCATCGCCTGATCCGGATTGACGCTTTCGATCGCATTGCGCACGGCCGGCTCGAGGCTCTGCGGATCGAGCCCGGTGCGCACGAGCAGGCTGACGCCGTAGGTCGGACTCTGGGCGTTCGAAACGTACATGCCGCCGCTGAACGTGTCGTCGAGGCCCGAGATCTTTTCGTCGGCGATGACGCCGACGATTTCCCACGGGATCTCGTCACCGAGCTGCTGAGCACCGGGCACGATTTCCTGCACGAGAATGTGCTGGCCGATCGGGTCCTCGCCGGCGAATTCCCGCTCGGCCATCGTCTGATTGATCAGCATCACCGGCGCCGTGCCGGCGCGGTCCGACTCCTCGAGGAAACGTCCCGCCACCAGACGAATTCGCAGCGAGCTGAAGTACGACGGGCTGACCATCTTGAAGAAGCCCCCGCGACGATTGGCCCGGTCCACGAACTCGCGGTCGGCGATCAGATAGGGCATGCCGTAGCCCCAGCCCTGCAGCGGCAATGCGGACGTGAGGGCCGTTTCCTCGACGCCGGGAACTGCCTCGACATTGTCGCGTATCGAATCGAGGTAGGCATTGAGCCCTTCCGGGTTCGCAAAGCGGGACGATGCAATCGGCAGCGAGGCCGTCAGCACGTTACCGGCCTCGAAACCCGGGTCGACATCGAGCAGCGAGACCAGGCTTCTGAGCATCAGGCCTGCGCTGACGAGCAACACGAAAGCCAGCGCGACTTCGGCAATTACGAGGCCTCCCCGCAGCCGCCGCCCTGGCGTGCCCTGCGTCGAACCGTGTCCGCCGTCTTTCATCGTCAATGTGAGGTTGGTTCGCGTCGCCTGGACCGCTGGCGCGAGACCGAGCAAGAGGCCCGTGACGACAGCGACTGCGAGCGCGAAGCCCATGACATTGAGATTGAGCCGGATGTCGAATTCGGCCGGGATGATGCCCGGCGGAATCATCGCGAGGATGCCGCGCAACGTGGCGTAGGCCACGAAGATACCGAGCAAACCGCCGATCAGCGCGACGACGACGTTCTCGGCAAGAAACTGACGCGCCAGCCGCCAGCGTCCAGCACCCAGCGCAGCACGCACGGCGACTTCGCGCTCTCGGGCGATGCCGCGTGTCAGCGCGAGGCTCGCAAGGTTTGCGCAGCCAATCAGCAGCACGAAGACCGTCGCCGAGAACAGCACCATTATGGGGCGGGTCTGGAAGCTCCCCCTGAGGAGATCCTCGACCCGGTCGATTCTGATGCCCCAGTCTTCGTTCGAGTCCGGGTAGGCTTCGGCGATACGCTGGCCGATGACATCGAGCTCGGCCTGGGCCTGCTCGAAGGTGACGCCCTCCTTCAGCTTGCCGAATGCGCCGAACCAGTGAAAATCCCGGGTTCGGGTCGATGGCTCGAAAGCCAGCGGTTTCCAGACTTCCACCGAGCTGCGGTCAAATGAGTCGCCGCTGCCGAGAATACCGATGATGGTATGCGGCTCGCCATCGAACTCGATATCGGTGCCGACGACGGCGGGATCCGCTCCAAAACGGTTCTCCCAGAGCGCGCGGCTCAGTACCACGACCTTGTCGTTGCCGACCTCGTCTTCACCCGCGGCGAAGGTCCGGCCGTGTGCCGCCGCCGTCCCATAGATGCGGAAATAGTCCGGCGAGACACGCTGACCGCGAACCTGGACCGGTTCGTCGCCGCCCGTCATCGTGGCGCCCCAGCCGGCCTGGGCGGCGAGATATTCGAAAACCGTGTTCTGTTCGGCCCAGTCGAGGTAGTTCAGGGTCGAGATTCCATTGCGGCCGCCGTTCGGCGGTCGCTCCAGCACGCTGACGATGCGCTCGGCATCGGGGTACGGCAAGGGGCTCAGAAAGACGCCCTCGACGAAGCTGAACATCGCCGCGTTGGCGCCAATTGCCAGTGCAATCGTCGCTACGGCAATCGCGGTGTAGCCCGGCGCCTGACGGAGATTGCGAATCGCGTACTTGAGGTCTTTCAACATGCTTGCCGACGTCTCAAAGCGACCAATTTACGGAGTCTCGATCGGGTTGTCGACCCGCGCGACTGTCGGTGCCTTCATCTGTCCCTTCTACGCCCTCAGCTCTTCCATCTCCGCAACCATCTCGTCCAGTTTCCTGAACACGTTTCGATACACGGTGTTTACATCGAAGTCGAAGATCTTTCCGCCGAGCAACTCTACGACGAGAGCCATCGCCACGATGCCGACAATCAGGATCAGGGGGATGCCATTGATCAAAACGATGCCCGGATTGTCCTCGACGATTCGGCTGATCAATGACTGGGCAGGCTCCGACGCCACCATGCCGATCGCGAGAGCGACGAAACACACCGCGTAGATGTGCCGCTGCACCCTCTTCGACCGTGCCATTCGATCCTTCAGCCACGCGTGGAACGCCTTGATGTAGTGGTAGCTGTCGAGGCTGGCGTCCGGTGCGTCGAACTTCGTGATGTACAGTCGCCGGACGGCAAGCAATCCCACGAACATGAAGCACAGAATTGCTCCCGTATACGGAATGCCGGATACGCTGAGAAGGGCCCAAAGGATCGGCGTGCCGATCAGAATCGCGATCTCGTTGATTCTCAGCATGCGCTGGATTTTGTCGGCGAGGTGCTGCGACTTCCTCGTGTACAGGTCGTTGATCTTCGGTGCCGCGAGTGCCTCCGGGTTCAAAAATCCTTCACGCCACGTCTCTTCAATTGTCTTCTTCATCGAGTAGCCTCCTTAGCCGTTCCTTGATCCTGTTGATCCGCACGCCAACGTTATTGGGGTTCGCGCCGATGATTTCGCCGATCTCCCGGTACGATTTTTCGTCCAGGTAGAGCAGGATTACGGCTCGATCCACTTCCGAAAGCTGCCGAATCGCGCTGTACAATTTGTTGAGCGATTCGTCAGCGAAAACCCGGCTGTCTTCCACCAGCTCGGGAGGCATATCGTCGGACGTGAAAAGTCGACGATGGTGCTTCCGCTTCTTCAGGAGCGTCATGCAAACGTTCAACGACACACGATAGACCCATGTGGACCACTCCGCCCGTCCGTCGAAGTTGCCGTGGCTGCGCCAGATCTGCAGGCACACTTCCTGGTAGTAGTCCTCGAAGTCCTGCTGCGTATCCGTGTACGCGCGGCAGATCTTAAAGATGATCGCGGCGAACGGAACGATCCACTCGGTGTAAAAATCACTGCCCACTGATATAGGTCCTTTACCTACATAGTTAGTGGTCAGAATCGGGAGATTCTTACACCCGGACGCGAGAGCGAGGTCTGGAGAGCGAGGCCGCTGCCTTTGGAACCCCGGCAGGCCGTGCACGCGTTGGCGGACGTGCAATCGATAAATGTCGATGCCATGGTGCTACAGTATTGCCCAGATCGAGCTTCACACGGCTCTCGGCGATCCGGTTGACGGGGAGTAGCAGGAAATGATTCGCACGCGCTGTAAGATGTTGCTGTTCGTAATTGCAGTGATGAACAGCACTGCGGTATTCGCACAGGAACGGGACGCCGAAATCCTGCTCGACTCTTTGCGAAGCGGGGGCCATGTCATCGTCATGCGTCACGCGAGCTCACCTCGAGATTTACCCGACGCCGCCGCAGCCGCGCCCGGCAACGTCAAACTCGAGCGGCAGTTGGACGCCGAGGGGCGCAACTCTGCTGTCGCGATGGGTAATGCCCTGAGACGAATCGGCGTGCCCATCGGCGAAGTGCTGTCGAGCTCCACGTTTCGGGCGATGCAGACGGCGCAATATCTCGCTCTTGGAGAAGCCCAAGGCGTAGCTGAGCTTGGCGATGGTGGTCAGGGAATGCGACAGGATGCTGCTGGCGAGCGGTCGATGTGGCTCCGCGACAACGCCGCCCAGGCGCCACCGCCCGGAACCAACCGCATCTTGATCACGCACACGCCGAACATCGCTGGCGCTTTCGGCGAGGCAGCTGCCGGTATCGCCGAGGGCGAAAGCCTTATCGTGAGGCCCGAACGTGGGGAGGGACTCGTCATCGGTCGAGTGAGGATAGAGCAGTGGCCAAAGTTGGCGTCTCCCTAGAGAGGTCGGCTGTTCCGGCACGACCATCCCTCAATGCCAGGTGCGCGAGATCGACCCTTCAAACTCTATAACGAGCGTCGAATTCTGGCGCAGTAGACGTTACCAGCCGCCGCGCGCAGGACCATATTCCGCCTCCCAGACGCTGGGAACCTCATCGGGCAAGTTGTAGAGAACTGCA
>JASFSD010000144.1:0-6541 GCA_050114575.1 Gammaproteobacteria bacterium
CGCCCTGGCAAACATGTACCAGCGGCTGCCGGCAGATTCAAACCGCAGAACAGCATTCAGAATTCCGAAATCTCCCTGGGACCAGACGGGATAGTTGTCCTTGGTGAAGAAAAACGCCGTCCGGAAATTGTAATCGACGTCGACGGACAGACTGCCGCCATCGCGCATCGGCGCTCGGTAACCCAGAGATGCCGAAAGTGACCATTCGGGAGCGCGACTGATAAGGTTTCCGGAAAGCGTTTCGCTGTCAGAAGAATCGATGAATTCGACGAATCGTCTTTCCGGCATCCAGACCAGCGCCCCCGAAAGCTGCACCCGCCTCGAAGCGCGCATCGTGGCATTGAGGTCGAGTCCGAAAATCCTGGCCGCCGCCGCGTTGTCGACGGCCACCGTGACCAGATCGTCGAGCAGACTCTGAACCTGCATGTCGTCGAAATCATAATAAAATACGCTCGCGCCCAGCGTCGAGCCGCGCCGCGCCAGCGACGACTTAACGCCGACCTCGTAGGCGAGCAGACTCTCGGGATCATAGCTCTCAAATTCGCCACTCGGGAGCATCGTCGTCGTCAGGCCGCCGCTCTTGAAACCGGTCGAGATGATGCCGAACACAGAAGTCTGCGCGCTCGGCTCATACCCAAATCCGAGTCGCCAGGAGATCGATTCCCATGAGTTGGCAACGCGTGTGAGTGTCTTGGTGTCAGCAATACCGCTACCGATCTTGGCGACGCGCTGTTGCTCGCGGCTGAACCTGAGCCCTGCGGTCAGGCTCCAGCGCCCGGCCAGCCCGTGCGTCATATCCCCAAAAACGGCAGCAGCAGCCGTCTTTACCGTTGACAGGGAATTCTCGAGCGGAACGGGCGCGATGTTGGGAAGCGTCAGATGAAAGTGCTGAACCTGGTCGCTGTTGTAGTGGACTGTACCAACGACCCATTGAGTTGATGCATCGGGATCCGATTCCACGCGAATTTCCTGGCTGCGCTCTTCGTAGCGCAGCGGATCGACGCCGCGGACGCACGCTGCCATGGCCGGACTGCCGGCGCAATCATCGACGTCGAGCGTGACGTTTCGCGCGTAACCGGTGACTGAACGCAGCGTCAGACGACCGATCCCGTAGCTGAGATCCACCGTGGCGAGTTTGTCCTTGGTTTGCTGGTACGGATTGGCGAGCGTTACCCTCGTCAGTCGAATGTCGTTCGGGTCCGGCAGGTAATCCCGTCGCGGGAGCCAGACCTCGCCGACGGCGCCATCGTCCTCGGCGAGTTGGGCCGTCACGTCGACGGAAAGGGATGCAGTCGGCTGCAGGCGCAGGGCGGTGCGAAAGCCGAAATAGTCCTGCTCAGCAAAACGGCGATCGTCAACGCTGTTGCGAATGAACCCGTCGCCGTCCGAGCCCACGATAGCAAGCCGCGCGGCGACGGCTTCTCCCGGAAGATTTACGTGGCCCTCGAACCGTGCGGTATTGAAGCTGCCGAAGCCGCCCTCGACGGCCGCCTCGAATTCCCGGCCGGGAGCCCGGGTGATGACGTTGATCGACCCGCCGGTTGCGTTGCGCCCATAAAGCGTTCCCTGAGGCCCTTTGACGACCTCGACGCGTTCGATGTCGAACATTCGGGTCAAGGCGAGATTTGAGCGGCCCAGATAAACGCCGTTGAAATGCGAAGCGATCGACAGGCTGCCACCTCCCTCGTCGGTAACTCCGCGCAGCGCAAGGCTGGCGCCGAACATGCCGCGGTCGTTGACGACGAGACCAGGAACATTGAACTGCAGGTCATAGAGGTTCGAGATGCCGCGGCTGTCGATGAAATCACCGGGCACTGCCTGCACGCTCATCGGAACGCGAGCGATGTCTTCGGGCACCTTGCGGGCCGTCACGATCAGCACTTCGACAACCGGTTCGGGATCGTCGGCGGGCTGACACGGCGCGGCGAAGGGAAAGACGAGTAACACACAGGCCAGGGTGCCAGCCAATGCGGAGTGCTTCAGACTCAATGGCGACAAGCGGCCCATTCTGAGATGCATCGGGCGATCACCAGCGCGGCGTTCCGGGCCGCCACGCATGAACCAACATGCCGGAAGTGTGAAATAATCTGCCCGGGCGCAATCCGCGTCAAGGTCGGTGCAACCGGGCGGAGGCTTCAAGGCGATGCAGACGTTCCGTTTCGGCGACTTCGAGCTGGACCTCGATGCGTGCGAGCTGCGTCGGCACGGCGAGCCGGTCAGGCTAGAACGCCGACCGCTCGATTTGCTGATAATGCTCGTCCGGCGCCACGGACAGCTGGTGGCTCGCGACGAAATTATCGCGTCGCTCTGGCCACAGCGAGTCATCATCGATTTCGAGTCGGGCCTAAACACGCTCGTACGCAAGGTGCGCTATACCCTGGGTGATTCGCCGGACAATCCCGAATTCGTCGACACCGTGCCCGGAAGGGGCTATCGCTTTATCGCCCCCGTGGTTGCCGTCACCCGATCTGAATCCGACCCGAGCTCCGAAACCCTGCCGCCGTCGCCGGTAGCGGCGCGAAACCTCACGCGGCAACCTTGGTTTCGGCCAGCGCTGGTTTCGATAATCGTTGCCGCGGCACTGTCGCTTGTGTGGCTCGCCGGCGAGAGTGAGCGAGAGGCTGTCCGCATCGCCGTATTGCCATTCTGGAACCTCACGGGCAGCGAAGAACTGGCCTACCTGCCCGCCGGCCTTACCGAAGATGCGATCGACTCGCTGCGCAAAGTCGAACCGGAAAGACTTCATGTCGTCGGTGTTGCGCGGGGACTTGTGGACCTCGCGCTGCCGATCACCGACATCGGCCAGCGTGTCGACGTCGACTACGTCGTCGAAAGCTCCCTGCAATTGGACGGCAAGCTGATCAGGCTCACATCCAAACTGTGGCGCGTGAGCGATGGCGTGCTGGTCTGGGGGGACGCTTTCGATCGCGAGCTGACGAGACCCCTCGGGCTGCAGCGTGAGCTGGCTATTGCGATTGCCGAGCAGGTCAGATTGCGGTTGTCGCCCGAGGTACGCGGCGAGATCGAGCGGCGTCAGACCCAGAACCCGGTCGCCTACGACCTTTATCTGCAGGGACGTTACCAATGGCTGAAGCTCACGCCCGACTCGATGCGGCGAGCCATGGAATACTTCAGTCAGGCGACCAGGGAGGACCCGCGCTACGAGCTTGCCTGGGCAGGGCTCGCATTTGCCGCAATCACGTCGATAAGAACGGCGGACGGACGGCCCAGCGAAATGAAACCTCTCGCCCTCGATGCGTTGCGCCACGCTCAGGCGCTGGGGGGCGCGCTCGTCGAAACACAATATGCGATCGGCTACTACAGCCTGTTCGGCGATCTCGATACCGAGGCCGCGGAGGACGCTGCGCGACTCGCGATCAGGCTCGACCCGAACAATGCACAGGCCCATATGCTGCTGGCTGTCTCGATCGGGGCAAAGCCCGTCGAGGCGATGGAGATGATAAAGCGATCTCGCGAGCTCGATCCCACGTTCGCGATCGCTTTCGCCAACTCGGCCTACCTGGCCCTTGCCGCCGGGGACCCGGAAGGGGCGATGGAGTTTGCACGCCAGACAGTGGCGATGAGCCCAGAGTTCTGGGTTGGCTATTACTACCTGGGCATGGCCCTGGCAGCGTCCGGCGACAGCGAAGGGGCGCTCGACGCGTTGGCCGATGCGGCACGATTTTCCGACGGCCACTCCATGACCTATTTGGCGCGCATCACGACTCTGGTCGCGCTCGGTCGCCTCGACAAAGCAACGGACTTGCTCGATGAGCTGATGGCGCGGGCCGAGCGGCAGTACGTGCCCGCATATACTCTTGGCGTGGCTCATGCGCTGTTCGGCGAGACCGACGCAGCATTCGAATCGCTGGCTCGCGCCATCGAGGAACGCGACGTCGGGTTGCCGGCGCTTCCGGGAGACGCTCGCCTGAACTCACTTCGCGACGACCCTCGGTTTGAAGCGCTCCTTGCAGGCTGCGCCTGCCTCGAGGAATCTGATCGGCGCAGCGGGCAAGGTACCAACTGATCGGCCCTGGCTTAATCTCCTGCAGCCGGCACAGACCAGCAATAGCAGCAGCACCTCGAGGCCGAAAGCGCCGCCGCCTGAGTTCCCGGCGCCCACGGCACTGGCTCCTCCGGCACCGCCCGCCGGCAAAGACGATGATCCCGAGTCTTCGACCCACACGGTCGCAACCGTTCCAGCCACCGACGTCGTCGCGTTCGACAACACGACACGGAAAGTTTCCTCACCCTCGGCCGACTGGTCACTGGTGATCGGTACCGAGATGAGTTTCGGCTCCAGGTCACCGTCGCTCCAGGCCAGCGTACCGCTACTGGCTGTGTAGTCCAAAGGAGACACCGCCGTCACATTCTGTGTCGAGTAATCGACGAGCGCGCTACCCGTGCCGCCGCCGGTGCGGCGCACCGGCAGGACCACCACACCGTCGCTCTCTGAGATATCCCGATACGGCTCGGCGAAACCGACAAACCCAGCATGACCTGATCCGGCGGGATCGACGCGAGCGACCCCTATTGCGCTCAATCGCTCGTAATCTTCGGCTGTCCAGTAAGGATCCAGCGCGTCCTGATGCCACAGCGTTGCAACGGCAACGAGCTTCCCATCCGCCTGCTCGATCAGACCGCCGACGCTCGCACGCGTGGCCAGATCGAGGCTTCCGAAGTCGGCAACCGTCACGCCGCCGTTGCCAAACGCCGGGTCGAAAGTGCCACTTTGCGAATCGATGAGCGCGATGTAGACGTCGCTGACCGGGAAGCTGGGGTGGCTGGTCGGTCCTGACTGGCCGGCGGGTCCGTAGGCCACACTGACGTTTGTCACACCCCCGATCACGAAATCCCCGTCGGCGAGGGTAACGATCTCCTGTACCGATTCGCCAAGATCGAATCCGACCGCCGACAAACCGGAATCCCAGACAGCCGTATCAAGCGCACCGTCTGATCGCAACTGCAACAGCACGATTCCGGGCGCGTAACCTGCGGCTCGTCCCGCCAGCACGATGGCCCCGTCCGAGGTCAAAACGCAGGAACCCACAGAGGAGTCGCCATAAGGATCTTCGAGCGGGAGGTGCCAGTTTCCGACTTCGCCGAAAGTGGCATCGAGCGAACCGTCCGCGTTTGCGCGGACAACGAACATCTGACTGGGCGCTTCCCACCATCCATAGTCGGTTCCGCAGACGACGATTTTTCCGTCAGGCTGCAGGAATGCAGTTACAGGATCCGCCCACTGATCCGTGTTCACGATCGTCATGCCGGGATCGATGCCGGCGCCAAACGCCGTGTCCAGAGATCCGTTCGAGTTGAAGCGCGCGATCAAGACATCGTCGACAAGGCCGCCGAAGGCCGTGCCGACGACTACCAGTTGGCCGTTATCGGCGCGCCGAATCGCCCTGACGCCGATCTGGCGCCCGCCGGGACCTTGAGCGAAGACGAGCCCGCCATTGCCAAAAGTCGGATCGAGCTGGCCGACTGTATCGAGCCGGGCGAGTGCGATCACGTGGCGAAATTGCGGCGGATCGACAAGGGCCACGCCGGCAACGACGATGCCGCCGTCCGGCTGCAGCTCCATCGCCATCGCCTGTGAAGCGACGCCGCCGAAATCGATCGTTGCCAGCCCCTGCGCTCCGAAACTCCGATCCAGCGTGCCGTCTGGGTTCATTCGTACAACGCCAAAGGTGGTTACGCCGGCACTGTCAGGAAAATCACCAGCGACGAGCAGCTTCCCGTCTGCTGGCTGCTGCATGACGGCGACGCCATGATGGCCATCACTGATGTGAACTAGGCCGTTGTCACCGAATGCGGGATCGATCTCCCCGCCGGGTGCGCCGAGCGCCCCTCCCGCTGGTAACAGGACGTCGAAGAATGCGGCACAGACGCCGGCCGCCAGGCGAAGATCGCGCAACGAACTCATTTCTGTACACCTCGATCAGAGATTCGCGTTTATCGGACGGCGAAGATCGCGCCTGACGGCCGATCAGTCCATGGAGGCTGTATGCAGAAATTCTGTAGTCGCCGGCGGGAGGAGATCTCCCTCCTAGATTTTGTCGCGAACGCAACCGAGCCTGGGGACCGTGTGGGGTGCGAATTAGCAATTTTGAGGAGATGACCCTCCGCTAACACTGTTAACGGGAGCCAATTCAGCCGCTATGGAATGCTCGTGACGCAGACGCCCTGCGTGAACGAGCACAAGTGTGGGATATTTCAAGCGGTTACGTTGTAAATAGGAATTCGCACCCCACACGGCGGCTCGAGGCATATTTCGACGGAAAGTGATAGCCTCAGTCATCGACTGATCAGGGGAATGCCAATGACAAACACATCGAATCATCGGAGAGCCTGGCTCGGGGGGCTCGTTTCTTTCGCTTGCGGCTTCGCGCTGCTGGTCGGCCCACAGGCGTCAGCGCAGAATGCGCCCGTCGGCTTCGACATCAGAATCAATCACGTCGGCATCAGCGTGCCCAATCTCGAGGAATCGGTCGACTGGTACGTCAACATGCTCGGCTTCGAGGTCATCGACGCAATCGAC
>JASFSD010000145.1:0-6533 GCA_050114575.1 Gammaproteobacteria bacterium
CAAGGGTTGTCGAGTCCTGGTCGACCCCAAGGGACTCGACTTCGGCCGCTATCGGCATTGCTTCTGTCTGACGCCGAATCAGTCCGAGTTTGCGGCCGTGGTCGGTCGTTGGGACAGCGAGGCCGAGTTCCTCGACAAGGCGACGGCCCTGCGCCGCGAGCTCGATCTCGAATACCTGCTGGTGACGCGCAGCGAGCGCGGCATGACACTGGTCGGCCGCGCAATCGAGCCGGTCAATCTCGCAGCAGAGGCACGGGAAGTCTTCGATGTGACGGGCGCGGGCGACACAGTGATTGCGACGCTCGCTGCCTGCTTTGCGGTGGGTCTCGACGCGACCGACGCGGTTGCGCTCGCCAATCTCGCCGCCAGCCTCGTCGTTGCGCGCATCGGTGTGTCCAGGGTGACGCCTTCCGAGCTCAAGTCCGCCCTGCACCGGCGCGGTTTCGGCGGCCGCGGGCTGGTCTCGGCAGACGAATTGACGGGAATCCTCGAGGAGGCGCGGCACAAAGGCGACCGCATCGTGCTGACGAACGGCTGCTTCGATATCTTGCACGCAGGCCATGTGAGCTACCTCGAGGAAGCCAGGGCGCTCGGAGATCAGCTCGTCGTCGCGGTCAATGACGACGCCTCGGTTACGCGACTCAAGGGGCCGGAGCGACCGATCACGCCGCTCGAGGACCGGATGGCCGTCCTGGCGGGCCTCGCGGCAGTCGACTGGGTCATTCCCTTCAGCGACGACACGCCCGCGGAACTGATCGAGCGGCTGCAACCCGACGTCCTGGTCAAGGGCGGCGACTGGAAGGTCGATCAGATCGCAGGCGCCGATTCGGTGCTCTCCCGCGGCGGCGAGGTTCGAGTGCTCGAGTTCAAGCCGGGCCGCTCCACGACCGGAATGATCGAGGCGATACGTTCCGCCCGGGACTGATGCTGCATCCGCGCCGGTGTTCGCCGGCGCGGGAGATCATCGCTACTGAAGCCAGCCGTCGATCTCCACCAGATCGGCCTCCGCCAGGCTGCCGGCCGCCTGCTTCAACCGCAGGATGTTGAGCAGATACTCGTAGCGGGCTCCGGCGTAGGTTGTCTCGGCGCGGCGAACATTGTTCTGGGCATTGACGACATCGACGCCCGTTCGCTGGCCGACCTCTTCGCCGGCTTGCGTGGCTAAGAGCGCGGTTCGCGAAGACTCCAGCGCCTGGCGCAACGCCTCGACCCGGCTGATTTCGGATGTCACGCCGAGATAGGCATCGCGGGTCAAGCGCTCGGTCTGCCGTGCGATGCGCTCCACGGTCTCGATTGCCGCGCGCTCGCGGTATACCGACTGCCGAATGCGCGAGCGGTTGCCGCCGCCATTGAAGATCGGAAGGCTGAAGCTGAGCTGTATGGTGTCGCTTTCACGGTCGGAGCTGGTCGAGCCCGGCGAAAAGGAACCGCCGGAGAACAGATTCGAGGTTTGAGAAGCCGTGCTCGTGCTGTCGGAGCTCGATGCCGAAAGGCTCAGCGTCGGGAACCGCACCGACCGGGCGATGCGGATATCGTCCTGAGCAATGTCGGCAGCAATGCGGCTCGAGACGAGCCCCAGATTCTGCGCCTGGGCAGTCTCCACCCAGACATCGACGTCTTCCGGGTCCGGGTTCAGGAGAGGCAGCTCCTCGATCGGCGACTTCAGGTCCGTGACGTACTCGGAGATGATTTCGCGGAGGCTCTCGCGCGCCGTGGCCAGTACACGCTCCGAGGCGATGACGGCTGCGACGGACTGGTCGTATCCCGCCTGTGCTTCCTGGACGCTCGTGATCGCGATCAGCCCCACATCGAAGCGCCGCCGGGTCTGCTCGAGCTGCTGGCCGAGCGCCTCTCTGGCGGCGATGTCGGCCGCGAGCAGATCTTCAGACGCGAGCACGTTGAAGTAGGCGCTGGCCACTCGAATCATCAGGTCCTGCTGGGTTGCGAGGAGGTCGGTCTCCGCGCGCAGAATCGTCTTGTCCGCCTGCTGCAGGCTCAGGATCTGGCCCCAGTTGAAGACCGTCTGGTTGAGGCTCAGGCTCAGGCTCGACTGGTCCTGGTCGAGCTCGGTGCTCGAGATGAACGTGCTCGGTTCGCCGGTGATGAAGTCGAGCGGTGGGTTGGGATTCACGGAGCTCAAATCCGATAGCGAGCTGCCGAGAGACAGCGATGGCAGCAGATTGCTCCTCGCCTGCCGTTTGACCTCGGACGTCGCCATGAAGTTTGCCTCGGCTTCGCGAATCACCGGGTCGTTGAGCAGTGCCAGGTCGTAAACCTCGAGCAGGCCCAGCGCGTCCTGGGCGCGGACTGAGCTCGAGGCGACGGATAACAACGCTAGCGCAATACAGGATTTGATCATGACGGGTACTCTCGGGCTTGTAGTTCAGATGCGCTTCGCGGCGTGCGCATTCAAAGGACGAATGGTTCGGGCTGATCGGCGTTGATCATCGGGGTCAGCATGGTCTCGAACAGGCTGTTCTCGGTCCAGCTGCCGTCGGAGTGCTTGCGGACGAGAAGGGCCTGCATGACTGGCGCCCGTCCAACCACGACGAAGAGCCGGCCGCCGGGATTGAGGAGGTTGATGAAGCGCTCGCCGAGCACCGGCAGGGAGGCCGTTACGGCGATCGCGTCGAATCCGGCGTCGAAGTCCGCTTGCATGGCGTCCTGGTTCCAGAGCTCGACGTTCTCGACCCCGTCCTGCTCGAGACGTTTACCGGCGGTTTCGCAGAGATCGCCGAAGATCTCCAGGCTGACGACCGAGTCGGCCAGCCGCGCCAGACAGGCCGCGAGATAGCCGCTTCCCGTGCCGATTTCCAGGACCCTGTCGGTCGGTTCGATAGCGAGCTCCTGCAGTAATCTCCCCTCTACCTTGGGTGTCATCATGCACTGGCCGTGCGGGAGCGGAATCTCGATATCAGCAAACGCCAGATCCCGCTCTGGCTCGGGCACGAAAGCCTCCCGGTGAGTGGCCCGGAGCGTGTCGAGTACGCGCTCGTCGAGCACGTCCCAGGTGCGGATTTGCTGGCTCAGCATTTGTTGCCTGGCGGCTTCGAAATTCATGTTTTCGGTCGATCTTGTGATTTTGGAGCGCAGAAGAGCGCGATAGGTTACGAAGTATAGCGGCGACGACAACCATATTATCGTCAAATCCGAACGCTCTGGCGGGGTCTGGTGGGTTATTGTTGGCCTACAAGAACGCACGCGCCCGTACGGCAAGCGTAATCGCGAGCCAGGCATTCAGCCTGGCCGCACGGGCGTGAGAGAAGAATATGCTCGCCGCGAGCGGCGGGCCAGAACGAGGCAGATGCGTCAGTGTCAGCAGTGATTCAGACAGGAATCCGTTACTCAGTTACGGCTCATTCGTCAGCCGCGCCGACGAATGTCAATTCGGAGCCACCGGTCGGCCTGAGTTTCGACGGATAACATGGACGCGATCTCGGTCGCACTCGGAAGTCGATGGGCTGCCATCGTCGTGGCCGGACTATTGGCCTTTGCTCTGCTGCTGCCTGCCGTGCTGATCTCCCGGCTGGTCAGCTATCGCCGTCAGATCGAACGGGTCAGGGACGAGCTCGAATCGATTGCCGCAGGGGCGGCCGAGCGGGTCGTCGTCACCGGGGGGCCCGATCCGCTGGCCGACATTGCCGCGAGCGTCAATGGGCTTCTGGAACGGGCTGACGCCAGCGACGATCGGGCGGCAAACGTCGAGAACAGTTTCGCCGTGCTGGCAGCGACGGTCCCCGAGGTTGCCCTGATCCACACCGATGTCATTCTGTATGCGAATCAGGCCGCGGCCGACCTCTTCGGCGTGGAGCCTGCGGCTTTGCAGGGTAAGAGCGTCACCGATCTGCTGAGGCCGGCGTATCGAGCACTGATGCGCAAACGCGTCACGGATGAGCTTCAGTCACAGTCGCCGCTCGAGCCAATGGAAGTGCAGCTGATATCCGGTGACGAGAACCGGCTCTGGGTCGAGTTGCACAGTCGGCGCCTGAGCTTCAATGGCCAGCCGGCCTTCGTCAGCGTCGCTCGAGACATTACGCATCGCAAGGGTCTGGAAGCTTCCCTGGGCCGGGGCAAGCTGCAGGCGCGGGTCACGCTCGAGTCGATCGGGGAAGGCGTCATTACGACCGATGCGGAAGGAACCATCGACTACATGAACGAAGCGGCCGAGCAGCTGCTCGACTGCAAGCGGAGCGCGGCCATCGGCCGGACGACCACGGATCTGATGGCGCTCGTGGACGAGGCCGACGGCGATTCGCTCGGCGATCCGGTCGCGCAGTGTCTAGCCGAGCGCCGGCGCATCAACCTGGGTCGCCGCGCCCGGCTCGTCTCCAAAGGGTCCAAGAAGGAATTCGCCACCGAGCTCACGGCTTCGCCGATCCGTAGCCCGGACGGCGAGATCGCCGGTTGTGTCGTCATCTTTCACGACGTCAGCGAGATTCGGGGCCTGACCCGTGAGATGTCCTATCAGGCGAGTCATGATCCTTTGACGGGGCTCGTCAACCGGGCCGAGTTTCGCCGTCGGCTCGATCAGGCCCTGGCCGCGCCTCGCGGCGAGCACGCGACCCACGTGGTCTGTTATCTGGATCTCGATCGTTTCAAGGCCGTCAATGACAGCTTCGGTCATATGGTCGGGGACAACCTGCTGCGCGAACTGGCGACATTGCTCAAGAACCAGGTCCGTGAGTCCGACACAGTCGCCAGGCTCGGCGGCGATGAGTTCGCCATGCTGCTCGTCGGCTGTCCGCTGGACAAGGCCCGGCAGATTGCCGAGGACGTCTGTCACGCCGTCAGCGACTACAACTTCACCTGGCAGGACCGCGTTTTCGAGCTCGGCGTAAGCATCGGCATCGTCGAGATCCTGAGCGACAGCGGTACCGCCGAGACCGCGCTTCGGGCGGCCGACTCGGCCTGTTACGTCGCCAAGCAGCAGGGCCGCGGCCGGGTCCACGTCTACTCGGCGCGCGACGAGATCATGGCGCGTGAACGCGGCGAGATCCGCTGGCTGCAGCGCGTCCAGAATGCGCTGAAGGAAAATCAGTTCGAGCTCTACTCGCAGTCGATTATTGCAACCCGGGGCCGAGTGGAGAGGGGCCCTGCAGCGGAATTGTTCCTGCGCATGATCGACGAGACCGGCAAGGTCGTTGCGCCTGCCCAGTTCTTGAGCGCAGCGGAGCGGTATCAGCTGATGTCGCATCTCGATCGATGGGTGGTTCGCGCCGCGCTCACGAGCCTCGCTGCGGACATGCCCCACGTCCCGGCCGGCCGCAGCTGCAGCATCAATCTCTCGGGTCAGACACTCGGGGACGAAGAGTTCCTCGAGTACGTCGTCGATCTGCTTGACCATACGGGCGTCGACCCCGGAAAGGTCTGTTTCGAGATTTCCGAGACCGCGGTCATGAACAACATCGACCTCGCGCGGCGTTTCATCAACGTGCTGCACGGGATGGGCTGCCGTTTCGCGCTCGACGACTTCGGCAGCGGAATCGGCTCCTTTTCGCAGCTCCGCCTGCTTGCGATCGACTATCTGAAAGTCGACGGGTCGTTCACGCGCGATGTCGCCGAGAACCGTGTCAGCCGCGAGATGCTCGCGGCAACTATCAGCCTCTCGCGGAGTCTGGACTTTCTAGTCGTGGCAGAGCAGGTCGAAGATCAGGAATCATTCGACGCCTTGCGTCAGCTCGGCGTCGATTTCATCCAGGGATACGTCGTAGAACGACCGCACCCGCTAGGCCGCATGCACTGACTGTCGAGACGCGGGGTCAGGCCAGGAGCGGCACGACCAGCAGCGCGACGATGTTGATGATCTTGATCAACGGGTTGATTGCGGGTCCGGCCGTGTCCTTGTAGGGGTCGCCGACCGTGTCGCCGGTGACCGCCGCCTTGTGCGCCTCCGAGCCCTTGCCGCCGAAGTGGCCGTCCTCGATGTACTTCTTGGCGTTGTCCCAGGCGCCGCCACCCGTCGTCATCGAGATCGCGACGAAAAGTCCGGTGACGATCGTGCCGACGAGCAGACCGCCGAGCGCCTGGGGCCCGAGAATGAGGCCGACCAGAATCGGCACGAGCAGCGGCAGCAGCGACGGAATGATCATCTCTTTGATCGCGGACTTCGTCAGCAGATCGACTGCCGTCGAGTAGTCGGGTTTGGTCGTGCCCTCCATGATTCCGGAGATCTCGCGGAACTGCCTCCTGACCTCGTTGACGACCGAACCGGCCGCACGGCCGACGGCTTCCATCGCCATTGCACCGAACAGAAACGGCACCAGACCGCCGAGGAAGAGCCCGATAATGACCATGTGGTTGGATAGATCGAACGTCAACCCGCCAAGGCCAACCTCCTCGAGCTTATGGGTGTAGTCGGCGAAGAGCACCAGGGCAGCGAGTCCGGCAGAGCCGATCGCGTACCCTTTCGTGACCGCCTTGGTCGTGTTGCCGACGGCATCGAGCGCATCGGTTACGTTGCGAACCTCGGGTGGCAGCTCGGCCATTTCGGCAATGCCGCCGGCGTTATCGGTGATCGGGCCAAAGGCGTCGAG
>JASFSD010000146.1:0-6507 GCA_050114575.1 Gammaproteobacteria bacterium
TCGCCCACCAGAAACAGCGTGCGACCGTCACCCTGCTCCCAGCCCGCGGTCAGCTTCTCGAACAGCCGCCACTGTACGTGCGAGGTGTCCTGAAACTCGTCGACGAGAATGTGCTCCAGGCGCCGATCGAGGGCGAGCAGCAACTCCGAAGGCTCGTCGAGAGTGCCGAGAGCACGCTCGGCGGCCAGAGCGAGCTCGGTATGGTCGACGACGCCATGCTCCTCGAACAACACCCGGAGCTCGGCCAGGAGCCGCGGCAGGACGAGCTCGAGCGCCAGTAACAGCCCGCGCTGCGATTCCGCCGCCAGGGGGTCGGGGACGGCACTGAGCTCGAGGAGACTCTCACGCACGCCCGGGGTCTGGTGCAGAGCCTCGAGCAGCGAATCGAGTTCCTGGCGCCTTTCGGTATCCTTGGCCGGGAACCCTTCGGCACTGGTGAACCGGCGCCGCCATTCACCGTCGCGCTTGAGAAGCAGCGCGCCGGCCCGGACCCAGAGCGAGAGTGTGCCAGCATCATTCGGTCCGTCGGGCTCGCGCTCCGTCGCGTGCGGTCCTGAGTCGGACTCCTCCTGCGATTCATGGCCGAGCAGCGCGCGGAGCCTGGTTTCGATCTCCGGGCTAAGCAAGCCGCGCAGGCTGGCGAGCCGCCGTGCGCGCAGCCGTTCGAGGCTTGGGGCCAAGGCATCGGCCAGGGATTCCGCCTCGTTCCGTGTGAGCGCGTTGAGCCACCCGTCGCGTTGCGGCAGCACGCCGGCGAGCCATCGGTCGAGTCTCGCCAGCGAGTTGTCGGCTTCCTGCAGCAGTCGTCGCAGGCCGGCCCCGAAAGGGTTTTCTTCGGCCAGCCCTTCGGTGGTGCGTCTGGCGGCCAGCAGGTAGAGCCCGCCCGGTTTGTCGGTCACCGCAAGGCCGCCGATCCCATTGGCCGGCACCGGCAGTCTCTGCGCGAGACTCGTGCTCAACGCATCTATCGTGGTGATCCGAAGTCGGCGGGGCTGATCCGCAAGTGTCCATCCCGAGCCATCGGCATGCGCCAGCACCTCGCGCGCGAGCTCCAGCGATCGCTGCCGATGCGGGGCGACCGTCGCGGTGCCCTCCCGGGCCGCATCGAGCGTTTCGATGACGCGTTGGCGCATTTCCGCAGCCGCCTTGCGCGTGAATGTGATCGCGACGATCTGCTCTGGACGCTCCACCAGCGCCAGCAGCTTCAGGTAGCGCTGGATCAGAAGCTCGGTCTTGCCGGAACCGGCCGGCGCCTCGACGATGAACGATCGCGAGGGATCGAGTGCCGCCGTGCGCTGGTCCTTATCGGTGCCTTCCATCAGGACGGATCTCCGGCGCGGCTCAACGGGGCAAACGCGCCTCCAGCATGCTCTTTGGCATCTGACGCGACGAAGTCTCCGGCGTCCTCACGTATGCGGACGTCGCCTGTCTGGAACTCCCGCACCAACTCGATGAGCTGCTCGAGCCAGCGAGACACCTGGTCGCTCCAGGCGGCGGAGTCGAACTCCTTGAATCCCGAGGGCAGAGCGACCGACGACATTCCGGCGCCCCGGTACTCGACCGCTTCGGCGTCGAGCCGAATCAATGCGACCCCTGCCGCATCGACCTCCTGCGCGTAGAGCGGAAGCTGGCAATCGGTGAGCCTGGGCTCGAACCATCCGGCCGATGCCGTGCGTCCCGTTTTGTAATCGACGATCAGCTCTGCGCCTTCCGCGAGGCGGTCGACCCTGTCGATGCGGCAGCGGAGCCTCGAGCCGTCGAGCTCGATCTCCTTGCGCTGTTCGACTGCGACGGTCGTGAATGGCGCCCGGGCCCCTTCGACCTCGAGGAATCGGTTCACCATCACAGTAAGGCGGGTGCGCTCGGCTTCGACCTGCGTGCGCCAGCCGCCGGCTTCGACGGCGGCCAGGTCGGAGAGTGCCGACTCGATGCTGGCGTCGATCCGTGTCTCCGCGGCTCCCTCGCGGGCGGGATCGAGCAGGAGCTCGAGCACGCGGTGGATCAGAATGCCTCTTATCCGAGGATCGATGCCCCGAAGCGGGGCTTCCAGGGGCTCCGCACCCAGACGGGCAACGCAAAATGCCTTCACCGGACACAGTGCCTGCAGATCCAGCGTTCTCGTCCCGCCGCGGATAATCTCGGAATCGAGCGGCGGCGCCTCGTCGGTCTCGCGGCACCATGCCCGGGATCCGACGCGGCTGGCGGCAAATCCCTCCGCCACGCTGCCGCTCCTCTCGAGACGCTTTTCGCGGCGCCAATCGCGCAGCAGCGGTGATGGGGTCTGCGGCTGTTCTCCTACCCGGTCCGGGCAACTGAACACGACGACGGGAACGCGCCGTCTCAATAATCGAAGCGCTTCGAGCGACGCCTCGAGATCGCTCTCGGGGCTTGCACCCGGCAGGCGATGCGCCGCCTGCACCGACCATGGCAACAGCGGGTTCGCCGCGACTGCCGTGTGCGCCGAGTCGTCGGTGAAGCCGGTTATCCAGGCGCCGGCGAAGCCCGGACCGACCTGATCGATCCGACTCGACAGCAGCAGACCTCGCAGCGGCAGTGGTTCGAAGATCTTTTCCTGGCGCGCGATCGCAAGCAGCTCGTCGAGCGCCGCCGTCATGCTCATCGGGCCGGTGACCGCAGTCAGTGCGGCAAAGCGTCCCCAGGCGTTGTCCCACGCGCGCTGAACGGGCTCCGGCAGACCGAACTCGATTCCGTGCCACTGAAGCTCTTTGAGGCAGGCCTGCCAGATCGCTGTCCAGGTCGTCGGCGTGGCCCGCAGTGGCAATTGCGAAAACGCCCGATCGATTTGCCGGGTGAGGCCGGGAAGTTTCCGGGCGACCACGTCTCTGAGTCCTTGTCCCCGCCACGCCTGAGAAAAATCCTGCTGCGCCCTGGGCTCCGAACGCAGTTTGATTTCGAGGACGGCACGCTGGTCCGGGGACTCCGTCGGGCGCTCGAAAAAGGGACTCCGAAGCCAGCGACTCAGGACGTCGAAGTCTGCTTCCGGGGCGAGCAGGCGGAGCGCATTGAGCGCTGCGCCGCAAATGGAAATGTCGGCAACGGGCGTGCTGCTCGTGCTGCCGACACGGTCGGCCCCTAACCGATCCGCAAACAGCGTCTGGAGCTCCTCGTGCCGGGAGTCCAGATCGGGTATGACCACACCGTAGAGCTTCTCGGGTGACTGCGCCAGACTCTCTGCAGCCCAATCGGCGGCGTGTCGAAGCTCGTCGCGAGGATCGTCGGCAACGAGCTTTCGAACCACGGCTTCGCTGCCCGGCTCGATGCTGGCATCGATCTCGTAACCGGCTTGTTTCCAGCGCGCGACGAGCCGCTCGGCTTCGAGCGATCGACCTGGCGGGTCGAGCAACACCGCGGGATGGGCTACGGTCTCGACGGGCAGCTGATTGAGCCGGTACAACAGGGTATCGGGGTCGATCCAGTCGTTGGCGTTCAGACTGTCTTCGAAGCGCTGATTCCAGTCGAGGAAGACCCGGGCATCCTGCGGCCAGAGGGCCCCGCCCCGACGCTCAGGCGGCACGCCCGCATCGAATAGCTGCCGCCTTGCCAGCCGGGCCCAGCCGGCGACGCCCGCGCTGCCGATCAGCGACTTGCCGACCTCCGATTCCTCGATGACGTTGCGCCAGAGTCGGTCGGTTTGCTGTGGGCTCAAGACGAAGCGATTGCGGGGTACGGCACCCGAAGCCTCGGCCGTCTCCCAGAGCTGCCTTAGCCAGTTCGACCACGTCCAGACGGGTCTCGATGGCCATGCGGATGATCTGGCGGGTTGGTCGGCCGCTGCGATGACGGCTTCCCACTGCTGCCGGGAGAGCGAGTCGCGGACAATCAGAGGCGTGTCTGCTGTCGCCTGCACTATCCGATCTAAAGACATTTAAGATCAGATACTTATAGGCTATTTATTGAGCAATTTCTAACCTGCTGCCACGGGCTGCCTGCTGCTCCAGCACGGCGTCGATCCGGCCGAAGACGTCTTCGAGTTGATCGGGCGTCGGCAAGGTCGTGATTCGGAAATGATCGCGGTAATTCGTATTGAAACTGGATCCCGGAGCGATCAGCACGTGCTGCTGCTCGAGCAGCTCCAACGCGAACGCCTCGTCATCGAAATCGGGGATCAGCTTGGTATCGACGCGCAAGAACGCATACATCGACCCGCGAGGCTCGACGAGAGAAAGAAAGCGACTGCGGTTCGCCGATTCGATAATTGCCCGGCGGGACTCGAAGAGCCGACCGCCCGGTGCGCAGAGTTTCGCAATGCTCTGGTAGCCGCCAAGCGCCGTCTGGACGGCCCACTGACCCGGGACATTACTGCAGAGCCTGAGCGCTGCCAGGAGATCGAGTGCGTTCAGATAGGCCTCAGAGCGGTCTGCGGCGCCACTGAAAGACACCCAGCCGACACGATAGCCACAGGCCCGATAGACCTTGGAAAGGCCGCTGAATGTCGCGCAGAGTGTCTCCCGGCAGAGCGTCGCCATCGGAATAAACTCCGCACCCTCGTAGACCATCTGATCGTAGATCTCATCGCTGAATACCACGAGCCCGTGTCGAGCGGCGAGGTCGGCGATCGACTGCAGGATCTCTCGGTCGTAAACCGCACCCGTCGGGTTGTTCGGGTTGATCACGACGATCGCCCGCGTCTTTTTGGTGATCAGCCGCTTGATCTCGTCCACGTCCGGATTGAACTGAGCGGACTCAGGGCACGGGTAATAAACGGCCTTGCCGCCATTGAGCACGGTGGCGGCCGTCCAGAGCGGATAATCGGGGCTCGGGATCAGAACTTCATCACCTGCGTTCAACAGTGCACGCAGGCCGAGATCGATCAGCTCGCTGACGCCGTTGCCGATGAAGACATGCTCGGCAGAGGCATCGAGCACACCGCGGTCCTGTTGCTGCATGACCACCGCTTCGCGTGCGGGGAAAACGCCCTTCTGATTGCAGTAAGGCTCGCTGGCGCCCAGATTCTCGATCATGGCAAGCCGCATGGTCTCGGGCGTGCGGAAGCCGAACAGGCCCGGATTACCAATATTCAGCGAGACGATCTCGTAACCTTGACGCTCGAGTTCGAGCGCACGACGCGCAAGCGTGCCGCGGATCTCGTAGCGAACATCCTTGAGTTTTTCGCTCGCGCCGAAGCTGACGGGTGGACTGGTCACATCACGTTCCGGTGACAGAACAATGAGCTATTCTGCCACATGGCTTTTTTGGCCGATACGCACCGGCCTACAGAAACGGGATCAGCCGAGCTGCTCCAGAATCGTCTCAGCCGAGCTCAAACCGAACTCGCCCGGCGGCTCGATATTGAGGCTGGTGACTACGCCGTCATCGACGATCGCCGAGAACCGCTTGGCCCGTGTGCCCATGCCGAAGCCCGAGGCATCGAGCTCGAGGCCGAGCGCCCTGGTGTAGGTTCCATTGCCGTCAGCGAGCATGACGACATTATCGGCCGCGGCAGCCGATCTGCCCCAGGCAGCCATGACAAAAACGTCGTTGACCGACAGGCAGGCCACGGTGTCGACCCCCTTGGACTTGATGTCGGCCGCCTTCTCGACGAAGCCCGGCAGGTGCTTGGCCGAGCAGGTCGGTGTAAATGCGCCGGGCACGGCGAACAGAACCACCTTCTTGCCGTCGAACAGATCGGCCGTAGAGATCGAGCCGGGCCCGTCCGCTGCCATGACCGAAAACTCTCCTTCGGGCATACGATCCCCGACACTAATCGCCATAGTGGGCTCCTGATGGATAGAGTGAGTTGTTACTGAAGGCTGGCCAGGGCTTCGCGATTGGCCCGGTCGCGAGCAATTTCCGTCTCGACGAACGCAATCCAGCGCTGGGCATCTCGCTCACTGCGATCGTCTCGGGCTGCGCCCTCGAATGCGGTGCGCGCTTCCGCGAACTTTCGCTGATTGACGAGGCACTGACCGAGCTGCAGATAGACATAGTCGTCTCTGTCGAGACCGCCACGATCCAGCGCGCTGCGCGCGGCTTCGGCACAATCTTCCCAGCGCGCCAGCCGTGCCAGGGACTGAGCCAGCAAGCGGTCGATCTCCCCGTCTTCCGAGAGACTCGACGCCCGCTCCAGCGCCGGCACGGCGCGTTCGTGGTCCGCCGCGAGCTGCCAGGCCTGAGCCAGCAAGCGCCAGTTCGACTGGGTGGACTCGATCGTGCCATCGTCCAGGCCGTCCTGCAGCAGCGCGGCTGCCTTGTAAGGCGCGCGCGCATTGAGATAGAGATTGGCCAGCTGGACCAGTTCCGTTCCGCGAGTCAACCAGCCGACTTCGTACGCGGCCTCGAACAGGGCGAGGGTTTCGTCCTCGCGCTCCTGCCCGCTGAGCTGGCCAGCCAGGGCCATGACCCAGTCGCGCTTGGTCCAGTTCTCGACCATGAAACGCAGGATCCGGATGACTTCGTCGGTGTTCTCGAGCTGGAAATTGAACACGTAGAGGAGCTGCCACCAGGCTTCATCGCCGATTTCGCCGGCTTCGTTGGCCAGCTGAATCG
>JASFSD010000147.1:0-6500 GCA_050114575.1 Gammaproteobacteria bacterium
AGAGCTGAGCGGCGCCTCGTTTTCGATGTTCGACTTCAGCCCGGTCGGTATTGCCGTTGCGCTGGGCGGGCTGATTCTGATTCTCGGTGTCGGCCGGTGGCTGGTCCCGAGCCGAAAGCGCGAGGCAGGCGCAGGCTTCGTCACCAGTCCCTACCTGACCGAGGCACGCGTCCCCGATGAGTCTATGGCGGTCGGTATGACGCTCCGTGACGTCGAGGAGGCGTTGAAGGATGCCGATGCGCTGGTCGTCGGGCTGATTCGCGGCGGTCGGCGACTGCCTGCTCCGAGCCGGTATCGCGAAGTCAAGGCGGAAGACATCCTGCTCTTGCGGGCCGAGCCCGAGAAGCTCGGCGCCGCGCTGAAATCACTCGAGCTCGAGCTCGAGGAGGAGGTTCGGGACGAGCGCGGCGAGGTCGATGAGCAGGGAAACGTGCTGAAGTCCGAAGAGGTGCAGCTCTCGGAGCTGGTCGTGCTGCCGAACGCCGCACTTGCGGGACGAACGGCGACCGAGATTCGTCTGCGGACGCGCTACGGAATCAATCTGCTGGCAGTCTCGAGGCAGGGCGGTAGCGCCGCTGGCCGGCTCCGGAGTCTCAGGCTCAGGACCGGTGACGTCCTGCTCATGCAGGGCTCGTCGACGGCCCTGGCGGAGTTCAGCGCTCGCTATGGCTGTGTGCCTCTCGCCGAGCGCGCGTTGAGCCTCGAGAAACAGGAACGCGCCTTGACGGCGATCGCCGTCATGCTCGGTGCGATCGCGCTGACGCTGACTGGGCTGGCGGCACCCGCGACGGCCTTCGCCGTCGGCGTTCTGGTTTATCTCCTGCTCGGAATCGTCTCAGCGCGCGATGTCTATCATGCCGTGGACTGGCCGGTGATCGTCCTGCTCGGTGCCCTGATACCGGTGGCGGGCGCGATGCAAAGCACGGGCGCGGCCGATCTGATCGCATCGGTGCTGCTCGACCACGTGGCGCAGGGGCAGCCCGTCATCGCCCTGGCCGTGATTCTCGTCCTGAGCATGACGCTGTCGGACTTCATGAACAACGCCGCGACGGCCGCCGTGATGTGCCCCGTCGCGATCGGTGCGGCGGGTCGTCTCGATGCGAGCGCGGATCCGTTCCTGATGGCAGTCGCCGCCGGCGCATCCTGCGCATTCCTGACGCCGATTGGGCATCAGAACAACACGCTGATTCTGGGACCCGGAGGTTTTCGCTTCGGCGACTACTGGCGGCTCGGCCTGCCGGTCGAGATCGTAGTCATCGGCATCGGGATTCCGATGATTCTCTGGGTCTGGCCGCTCTGAGACTGACCGGCGCAGGCTTTAGTAAACTCTAGCCGGAAAGGGGATCGAATGAAAAGAAATGATTTTCGCGCACGCCTGCTCGGCGGCGAGACACTCATCGGCACGCTGTTGAACCTGCCGTCGGCCGCCGTCGCCGAGGTTCTCGCGACGGCGGAATTCGACTGGCTGTTCGTCGACACCGAGCACGGTGCCATCGGCACCTCGGCACTGCTTTCGATTCTGCAGGCGGTCGATCGGGATCTGGCCTGCATCGTGCGCGTGCCCGAGCTCGGGGCAGGGGCCATCAAACGCGTGCTCGATCTGGGTGCGCACGGCATCATCGTGCCGCAGGTCGAGTCCGAGACGGAGGCGGCGGAGGCTGTGCGGCTCGCGCGCTACGCGCCGGCCGGGGAACGCGGTATGGGCCTCGGTCGCGCGCATGCCTATGGCGCATCGCTGAACGAGTACATCGCGACGGCCAATGACACGATCTCGGTCATTGTTCAGGCCGAGCATGCGCTTGCGGTGGAGAACATCGAAGGAATCGCCACCGTCGAGGGACTCGATGCCGTATTTCTCGGGCCGTACGATCTTTCTGCGAGCCTGGGTCATCCCGGTGAGATAGATCATCCGGTCGTCGTCGAAGCGATCGAGCACGTAACCGAAGCTTGTCGGGCGGCCGGTATGCCGCTCGGATACTTCGGTGTCGATGCGCACGCCGTCGCACCGTACATGGAGCGCGGATTCACGCTGATCTGTGCGAGCGTCGACTGCCTGCTGCTCGGCCAGGGTGCGCGACGCCTGGTTCGGGACCTGAGACCTGCTGACGGAGGGAAAAGCCAATGACGGACAGACTCGTCGAGTACGAGCACGAGGGTGTTGTGCTCGAGGGATTCCTGGCGCTGCCAGAAGGGGAGACCGGAGCACGCCCGGGCGTTGCGATTGCGCATGCATGGGGTGGGCGAGGCGAGCTCGAGCAGGCCGTTGCCGTCAGGCTCGCGGCACTGGGCTACGGCGCACTCGCGCTCGATATGTTCGGCAAGGGTGTGAGGGGAGCGAGCCGTGAGGAGAACGCCGCGCTGATCGCGCCCTTCCTCGAGGATCGCAATTTGCTTCAGGCAAGAATGTCTCGTGCCATCAGCGTATTGCGAGAGCAACCTGAGATCGACCCGAACCGGATCGCGGCGATCGGTTACTGCTTCGGCGGTCTCTGCGTGCTCGATCTGGCCCGCAGCGGCGCCGATGTCGGCGGCGTCGTCAGCATTCACGGCCTGTTCAATCCGCCCGAGCCGCCGCCGGGCGTGCCCATCACCGCGAAAGTGCTGGCACTGCACGGTCACGAAGACCCGATGGTGCCGGTCGAGGCGGTCAACCGGCTCGAGCAGGAACTGACGGGGGCCGGGGCAGACTGGCAGATTCATGTGTACGGCGGCGCAATGCACGCCTTCACCAATCCGCAGGCAAACGACCCGGATTTTGGCACCGTCTACAACGAAACGGCAGACCGCAGATCCTGGGCCACGCTGGTCGCGTTTCTGAGCGAGGTGCTGGCCTAGCACGGCCCGACACCGACCGCTGGAACGGCGCGCCGTTCCGCTGAGCGATTCCAGAAAGGGGTCAGAGCCCATCTTCCAAAGGCGTGGGATCGAAAGTGGGCGTCAGCGAAAGAGAGGGTCAGAGCCCTTTTCAAAAAAGGGCTCTGACCCCTCTTGTTGCCTGGCGGAGAGGGTGGGATTCGAACCCACGGTACGGGGTTACCGTACACATGCTTTCCAAGCATGCGCCTTCGACCGCTCGGCCACCTCTCCGTGACGCGTAGTCTATATCAACTCTGACGGCATGCGCCGGGCGAGCGAGGCTGGTAAAGTACCGGGGTCCGCGTCGGTTCCCCCGCGACGACTCGTTGTAAACTCCGTCAGGCCCGGAAGGGAGCAGCGGTAGCAGCTCAGTCGGGTGCCGGGGTCGGGCTGACGCGGATCTCTTTTTTTGGGGAAGTCGGCGTGAGCTATACCGTCCTGGCAGTTAAATGGAGACCGAGGCGTTTCGAGGCCCTCGTGGGCCAGAAGGACGTCGTCAAGGCGCTGGTCAACTCGCTCGCCGCCGGCCGCCTGCATCACGCTTACCTCTTCTCGGGCACGCGCGGCGTCGGTAAGACCACCATCGCGCGGATTCTCGCCAAGGCGCTCAACTGCGAGAGCGGTGTCTCGGCCGAGCCCTGTGGCGACTGCGGCGCTTGTGTTGCGATCGACGAGGGCCGCTTCGTCGATCTGATCGAGGTCGACGCCGCGTCGAGAACCCGAGTGGACGATACGCGCGAGCTGCTCGACAATGTTCAATACATGCCGACGCGCGGCAGGTTCAAGGTGTACCTCATCGACGAGGTACACATGCTCTCGACACATTCGTTCAATGCCCTGCTGAAGACGCTCGAGGAGCCGCCGCCGCACGTCAAGTTTCTGTTCGCGACGACCGATCCGCAGAAGCTCCCGGTAACCGTGCTGTCACGCTGTCTGCAGTTCAATCTGAAAAAGCTGTCGCCGGCGCTGATTTCCGAGCAACTCGAGCGGATCGTCGAAAGCGAAGGTGTCGATTCAGATGCCGACGCGCTCAAGGCCATCGCCCGGGCTGCCGACGGCAGCATGCGCGATGCACTCAGCCTGCTCGATCAGGCAATCGCCTTCGGCGGTGGCACCATGACGAGCTCCGATGTCGGCCAGATGCTCGGCAGCATCGATCGCCAACAGGTCCGAAAGATCCTGAGCGCACTGGCCGCAGGCGACGGTGCCGGCCTGATCGACGAGATCGAACAGCTGCATGAGCTCGGTCGAGACTTCGGCGCTGCGCTCGACGAGATCATGGCGGCTTTGCAGCGAATTGCCGTGCTGCAGCTCGTCGAGGGGCATGCAATTTCCGAGGACGATGCCGACTGGCAGGAGCTTGCCGAGGCGATCGCACCGGAAGACGTGCAGTTGTATTACCAGATTGCGCTCGGCGGTCGACGCGACATTGCAGTCTGCCGGGACGAGCGAATGAGCTTCGAGATGACCTTGCTCCGGATGCTCGCGTTCAGACCGGCCTCGGGACAGGTTCAGTCCGAAAGTCGCCGACAACCCGACCGCCGCAAGTCGACGGCCGCCGTCGCGCCGCGCCCCGCGACCGGGCGCGCGCCGGGCCGGCCCTCGGGGAGTTCGGCTGGCAGTGCCGAGTCGTCTGGTGCTTCCGCCGCAGATCGAGAGCCGGCGCGAGTCGAGCGCGCGAGCGATAATGGTGCCGCGCGAGAATCGGCTCCGGCGGAGGCTAAGTCTCTGACGCCGAATCAGGCTCTGACGCCGAATCAGGCTCAGGCGCCGAATCAGGCTCAGGCGCCGACGAAGGCTCAGGCTTCCGCTCCCGCTCCAGGGCCGTTTGCGTCAGATGCGCCGATCGTAGACTGGTCTGCGCTCGTGGCAGAGGCGGGGCTCCGCGGTGCCGTTCGCAATCTCGCCGATCACTGCGAGCTGGCTGCGAGCCATGGCAACCGGCTGGAGCTCGTGCTGGCGCGTGACAAGGCGAACTTCAATACGGACCAGCTTCGAAGTCGTCTCCAGGGAGCGCTTGCCGAGCATCTCGGCCGAAGACTCACGATCAAGATTACGGCCGGCGATCCGCCACGGGCGACGCCTGCCGAGGTGCGGCGCGCAAACGAAGACGAGCATATGCGGCGGACTCGCGAAGCGATTGAACAGGATCCGAACATTCAGGCAGTTCAGGCGGCCTTTGACGCCGTGCTCGAGCCGGACAGTATCCAGCCGCTCGAGCCGAAGAGTTGATTACCAGGGAGGGAGTGAATGAAAGGCATCGGCCAGTTGATGAAGCAGGCCCAGGCGATGCAGGAAAACATGCAGCGCATCCAGGAAGAGCTGGCACAGGAAGAGGTCGAGGCTCAGGCCGGAGGCGGCATGATTCGCATTGTCGGAACGTGCAAGCGTGAGATTCGCCGAGTCGAGATCGAGCCCGAGTTAATGAGCGAAGACAAAGAGTTGCTCGAAGACCTCATAGCCGCGGCGCTCAACGATCTCAATCAGAAGATCGACGAGACGGTGCAGGCACGGATGGCGAGCGTGACCGCCGGATTGCCACTGCCCGACGGGATGAAGCTCCCGTTCTGACGCATGCCCGAGTCGTATTCGCCTTTGCTCGAGCAGCTCATCGAAGCGCTCAAGTGCCTCCCCGGCGTCGGCCGCAAGTCGGCCCAGCGCATGGCGTTTCACTTGCTGCAGCGCAATCGCGAGGGCGCGGGCGCACTGGCCGAAAGGCTGGCGCAGGCCGTCGAGAACATCGGCAATTGCGAGCGCTGCAGGATGCTCAGTGAAGATCCGGTCTGCGGTTTCTGCTCCAGTGAACGGCGCGACGACACCGTGCTCTGCGTGGTCGAGTCGCCTGCCGATCTGCTTGCAATCGAGCAGTCAGGCGTATACCGCGGACGCTACTTCGTGTTGATGGGACATTTATCGCCCATCGACGGCATCGGGCCGGCCGAGCTCGGGCTCGATCTGCTGGAGCAGCGTCTCGGCGCGGGTTCGACTCAGGAGCTCGTGCTCGCAACCAGCGTCACGGTGGAAGGCGATGCGACGGCGCATCTGATTGCCCAGATCGCACAAAGGGCCGGCGTCCGCGCCAGTCGCATCGCATACGGGGTCCCGGTTGGCGGTGAGCTCGAGTTCATCGACAGCGGAACGCTGAGTCGGGCGTTCTCCGGGCGATTGTCACTCGAGTCGCGGGAAGAGGAACTGGGGGCGTAACGATGGCGCAGGCTTCTGATTGTATTTTCTGTCGGATCGTCGCGGGTGAGCTCGACTGCGACAAGCTCTATGAGGACGACGATGTGCTGGCATTTCGGGATCTCTACCCGAAAGCGCCTGTGCACGGTTTGGTCATCCCGAAGCGTCACGTTGCGACTTTGGACGACTTTGCCGATGGCGACAGCGCGCTGCTCGGCAGATTGCTCATCGTGGCCAGGCAGATCGCCGCCGAGAACGAGCTCGAGGGATACCGCGTGACAATGAACGTCAACAGCCTCGGCGGTCAGGTGGTGTTTCATGCTCACCTGCACATTCTCGGCGGACGACAGATGAAGGGGCTGGGTTGATCCTCGGTTCGAGCCTGCCTGCGGTTCGGCTATGCGCGAAGGTGCGAGACCCGGCGGTCAATAGTCGCTGATCGACTTGATGGTCTCGGCCAG
>JASFSD010000148.1:0-6423 GCA_050114575.1 Gammaproteobacteria bacterium
AGCCGTTGAGATTGGCCGCGGGCACGATGTTCATCTCTTCGAACACGCCCTTGGCGATATCGATCATGTCGGTGAAGCGCAGGTTCGAGCGCATCGGCCCGTCATTGATCTGGATGGCTCGCGGCCAGATCATCGGCGCGCCGCGCAGACTCTTCCAGCCGATGATCCTGACCGCGTCGCCGACGGCAAAGTCCTCGCGGGCGAAGCCGTAGGCAATCATGATGTTGATCGGGTGGCTTTCGAACCGCCACTTCTCTCCGGCGGGAATCTCGCCGCCGGTCGTCTCCATATCGAAGCTCACGTGCGGGTTGCCCCAGTGAATGCCGACGATGACGCCCTCGACGACCATCGTCGGCGACCCAAAAGGGCCGTACTCGGCCTGCGAGTTATGGTGCGCCGGCGCGTCGAGTGACACCAGAGAGAAGCAGGCAACGACGATAGCCCCGGCAACCCGTGAGAAGAAAGTTCGTTGATCCATCACGCACCTCATTCGGAATCCCAGCTCAGGCAGCGCGCGTTGCATCGGACCTCCGACCGGCCGCCCTCGTCGACCGTGGCGATGAGTTGCCAGAAACCCGTGAAGTCGTCGATTTCTATTGCGCAGGCGTTGGAATCGTCGGGGCCCTGAATGCCGCTGATCTCGATCTTGGTCAGATAACAGACCGACGCGGCTGCGTCTGTGAGTGTGCGGCGGTCGCTGCCGGCCGTGCGCCCGGCGTTGACCCAGGTGTCCTCGACGAGCGCGTCGGTGTAGGACAGTGAGGGTCCGACGGAGGCGGGCTCCAAGGGGCGCGCATCGACGGCACCAGAACCGCCGCCGCTGCTCGCGACGGGTGCCGGCCGCTCCAGGTCGATCGCCTGACGGTCGTACACTGCGATCGCAGCCAGACTGATGACCGCGGCAACCAAGGCGCTAATCAGCAGATTCTTCATTGCGTGCCCCCCGCCGCAAGAATTGTAACACCGTGACTCTCCCCTAAAATGACGGCATGACAGGAAAGCCGGAAACCGTGCTGATGGCGACAGCCGCCGTGTTCGTCGCGGCTGCGACCGGACTCGGTGCGTATGCGAGCCACGGCCTCGAAGGCGTGCTCGATCCCGGCGCGCTCCACAGTCTGGAAACTGCGATCAACTACCAGTTCTTTCACTCGCTCGGGTTGCTCGGTGTCTGCATCGTCTGCGAGCGCCGTCAAAACTCGCTGCTGCTGCTCGTGGCCGGAATCGCCATTGCCGCAGGCATCGTGCTGTTCTGCGGCGGGGTTTATGCGTCGAGCTTCGATGGCCCGGGCTGGATCTCACGCCTCGCGCCCATTGGCGGCGTCAGTCTGATTATCGGCTGGCTGCTGGTTGCCATCGGGGTCGTGGCCAGCGCTGCCAGCCGCTGACGCGATTCAGCCGATCTCCAGCACCTTTGACCGGCCCGGGCTCCATCGCCCGCCCACTAGGACGCCTCCAGCGCCCCCTGGCAGATCCGCTCGCAGAGCTCGTCGAAAGGGATACCGGCGGCTGCGGCCGATTGCGGCAGCAGACTGCCCGTGCTCATGCCCGGCAGCGTGTTGACCTCGAGGCACCAAAGGCCGCCGTTCTGGTCCAGCCGAAAGTCGGCACGGCTGTAAAACGAGAGCCGCAGCGCATCATGCGCAACCAGGGCGAGAGCCTGTGCCTGTCTTGCGACGTCGTCGGGGACACCCGCGGGAAAGATCTCGCGCGCGGCATCGACCTGGTACTTGGCCTCGTAATCGAAAATCTCACCGTGCACGGGGATGATCTCGCCAACGGCCAGCGGCTTGCCGCCGAGCACGCCGACGGTGAGCTCGCGCCCGGCAATGTAGCGCTCGATGAGCACCTCGCGATCGAATTGCGAAGCCAGCTCGATCGCCGCGGCAAGCTCCTCCGGCTCCCGCACGAGGCTCAGGCCCACCGTCGACCCCTGGCCGGAGGGTTTGACGATGACCGGAAACGCGAGGTCGTGCTCGACGGCCTCGGCCGTGATCGGCGCCGTCCGCCATGCGGGCGTCGGAATCTGCGCGAGCGTGAAGAGTTGCTTCGAGACGCACTTGTCCCAGGCCAGCGAGCTGCCGAGGCGGCCCGAGCCCGTGTACCGCAGACCTTGAATGTCGAGCAGCGACTGCACGGCGCCGTTCTCGCCGCTGCCCCCGTGCAGCGCCAGAAACACGAGGTCGTAGTTTTCGACCGCGAGGCCGGCCACGACCTGCGGCAGGCGGGAGCCCTCGGTCGCCGCTGGCGGCTCGCGATCGATTCCCCTGGAAAAAACTTCCGCCTCGTCCGCCGAGCTCAGCGGACCGGCTTGCGTGTCGACCGCGACAACCTCGTGACCGCGCGAGCGCAGGGCGCTGACGACCTGCCCGCCGCTCGCGACCGAAACGTCACGCTCGGCGCTGTCGCCGCCAAATAGAACCGCGATTTTCAATCGGCTGTCCGGGTCATCGAGGGGAGTGGGTCATGCGCGGCCGCATTGTACTGGATGACCCCGCCGGCCGTTCCACCGCCAGCACTTTGCGCACCTGCTCGAACAGCGCCGCCTCGTCGCGCGTGAGGATCTCGATACGCTGACCGAGTGCCGCCGCGACGGGCACGCCGTCGCGATAGACGATGCGATTCGCACCGATTGCCGCAACCTTCTTCTCGCCGCTGTTCATGGCCGGCAGGTTGAGTGGATCGGCCGCCGATATCACAACCCACTCTTCCTCGTCGTGATCCCGTCGGGTCTTGCGCAACGTCTCGACGGCCTCGGTCAAGGCGAACTGCTCGCCGCCGAGCGGCTCGACGAAACGCCCGCCGCGGATGTCGCCGCGCGACTCCCAGCGCCGGAACACGCGGACCAGCTCGCCCCAGGCGGGCATCAGCGGCTCGCGGGCAAGCACGGCGCGAACGACGACTCCGTAGCGGCGAAGCAGCGTCTCGGCCGCGTGCTCGACGGCATCCTGACGCCGGGCGATGAGCTCGGCCGGCTCGACCGACGGCACGAGCGACCACCTTCCGGCCCGATCGAAACTGACGATGCGCCGTCTGAGTCGCGCTTTGCTGCGGAATGACGGCCGCTCGCGCTGCGGCGCGATCACGGCGCGCAAACCACCGAAAGAGTCCGAGGTTACGAGCCCCTGCGCCACGAGCTCGCCGAGCGCCTCCTCGACCTGAACGCGCAGGAGGCCGGTCGCCCCGACGATGTCGACAAAGAACAGAGCACCTTCGCTGACCAGAGCGTCGCGCACGGCCGCAGCACGGGATGACAGCGATGGCGCATTGTCGTCCGGCTCGGCCAGCGGGCGCCAGTTGGCGAGATCCGCCCGCGGCAGGAGCGCAATGGGCGAGGCGGCGACTGTGCTCGAAGGCCGCATCGCGCCGCCGCGCCTTGGCGGCGGCCGCCACCAGATGAAATCACCCGCTGCCGACAGCTCGTCCAGCAGCCCCGAATCGTAGTGCTCGAGCCTTGCCGGAAGAATTTCGCGTTCCCAGGCCATCGCCGGCGGCGAGAGCCCCTGCAGCTCTGAGAGAACGGCGCGCAGCGCTTCGACACCTTCGCGCCGACTCGATCCGAGACCCTGCCAGCGGAACAGAAACCGCTGGTAATCGGCGACCGAGACGGGGGCGATTTCGCTGCGCAGCCGGCCGAGCGTATAGCGATGGATTCGCGCCAGCAGCCGGCGCTCGCACCACTGCTCGGTGGTCGCATCCGAATACCGGCCGCGCATGACGATGCCGCGCTGTTCGAGAGCAAGCAGCGGCAATTCGAGCGACTTCTCGTCGAGACCGAGCGGCCGGGCGAGATCGCCTGCCGTCGCCGGACCGAGCACCTCGAGCCGGCCACGGCAGATCTCGGCCAGGGCCGCGGCCGGGTCATCCTCTTTCGGCGGCAACTCGACGAGCTCGATGAGCGGGCGGCCTTCGGGCAGCACGAGTCTGAGCTCGGCCAGCCGCTCGGCCGTCACCCAGAGCGTCTCGCCGCCGGGGTTGGCGAATTCCGTCGCCCGCCCGGCTGCCTTGAGCGCCTCGAGCTCCCGTCCCAGCGCCTCGCCGTGACGCCCTTCGCCGCACCCCTCGCGCTCGGTCATGAATCCCATGAGCATGAGCGCGTCGTGCAGCTCGTCGGGCGTGACGATCTTCGGCCAGGCCTCGTAGCGAACGCGCTCGATCGCGGCAGGATCGAGCCGGCCGAGCTCGGCGGCCTCGGCAATGTCCATATACCTTCGTGACTGAACGGCCAGCGTGCGGCGCTCTTCGGCCGGCGCGTCGTCGAGAAAGGCGAAGGGCCGCGCGGCGAGAATTTCCTGGGCCAGCGGCGACGGGCTGGTCAGATCCCGGCAGGCGACCTCGATCCCGCCGCTCTCGATCCGCTCGAGCAGCGCCTTCAATCCGTCGACATCCATGACGACCCGCGTGCAGTCGTGCATCGTCTGATCGACGAGCGGATGCTCGGGAATCGCGATATCGCCGCCGGGCAGGTTTTCCGCGCAGGCCAGCTGCTCAGGGAACACGGTCGCCAGCAGATCCTCCGCATCCATTCGCTGCAGCTGCGGCGGCTTCTTGCGCCCGTTGGAGAATCGTCGCACGGCCAGACCGATCGTCGCATTCCAGCGCCAGTGCGTCTCGAACACCGGCGCCCCGAGCACGGCCTGCGCCAGCACCCGCTCGATGGAACGGCTCGACAGATAGCGGCTGACATCCTCGAGCGCAAAGCTGTGCACCGCACCCAGCGAGAGAATGATCGAATCCTCGAGCGCCGCGGCCTGCAGCTCGAAGTTGAAGCGCCGGCAAAAGCACTTTCTGAGGGCGAGCCCGTAGGCACGGTTGATCCGCGAGCCGAAGGGGGAATGGATGACGAGATGGGTATCGCCGGCCTCGTCGAAGAAGCGCTCGAAGACGATCCGGTCCTGCGTCGGCAGCCCGTCGAGCGCCGCGCGTCCGGCGGCAAGGTACTCGACCAGCTGGCGCGCAGCCGCAGCGTCGATCGCAAGCTCGACGGCGACTGCAGCGGCGACCTCGTCCGTGCCGGCGCGCCCGAGCGCCGCGTCGATCTCGGCCCTGAGCCCGGTAACGGCTGAGGAAAGCTCGTCGCTGCGGCCCGGCGCTTCGCCGAACCAGAACGGGATGCTCGGCGGCTGGCCCTGGGCATCCTCGACATAGACCTTGCCGCTCGCGACTTTCAGAATCCGATACGACGTGTTGCCGAGCTGGAAGATGTCGCCGGCCAGGCTCTCGGTGGCGAAGTCCTCGTTGACCGTGCCGATCGGGTACTCGTGCGGCAGCAGCACGACGTCGAAATCGAACTGGTCGGGAATCGCGCCGCCGTTGGTGATTGCCGTCAGCCGCGCGCCGCGCCGCCCGCGAATGATGTCGTTGACGCGGTCGAAGTGAAGATGTGCGCTTCTCCGGCCGCGATGCGTCGTGAAACCGTCGGCCAGCATCTCGATCACGTTTCTGAACGTGTCGGCGTCGAGATCGCGATAGCTCAGGGTATTACGGCAGGCCTCGAACAGCTCTACGAGCGGCCACTCGCGCATGCCGCACTCGGCCACGATCTGCTGCGCCAGAACATCGAGCGGCCCGGCACAGATTTGCTGCGCATCGAGCGCGCCGTCGCGCACGCCCTTGAGCAGCGCAACCGATTCGACGAGCTCGTCGCGCGACAGCGGAAACAGGCGGCCCTTGGGCGTGCGGCCGATGCCGTGCCCGGAACGGCCGACGCGCTGCAGAAACGCCGTGATCGCCCGAGGCGAGCCGAGCTGGCAGACGAGATCGACATCGCCGATATCGATCCCGAGCTCGAGTGACGCAGTGGCAACAATGGCCTTGAGCTCGCCGGCTTTGAGTTGCTGCTCCGCCTTGAGGCGGTGCTCGCGGGCCAGGCTCCCATGGTGGGACGTCACGGCATCCTCGCCGATGCGCTCGGCCAGATGGCGGGCGACGCGCTCGGCCATGCGCCGCGTATTGACGAACACCAGCGTCGTGCGATGCGTCTCGATGAGCTCGGTCAGCCGGTCGTAGATCTCGGCCCAGACTTCCGTTTCCATGACGGCAGTCAATGGCGAAGATGGCAGCATCAGTGCAAGATCGCGCTCGCGAACGTGGCCGGCATCGACGATTTCCGCCCGCGCGCGGTCGGGACCCGAGAGGTATTCGGCCATCGTCTCGATCGGCCGGCTCGTGGCCGAGACCCCGATCTTCTGCGGCCTCGTCTCCAGCAGCGCCTCGAGACGCGCGAGCGAAAGCGCGAGGTGAGCGCCGCGCTTGTTGCCCGCAAGCGCATGGATCTCGTCGACGATCACCGTCCGGATCGAGCTCAGCATGCCGCGACCGGACTCCGACGTCAGCAGGATGTAGAGCGACTCCGGCGTTGTCACGAGAATGTGCGGCGGGTGCCGCAGCATGCGCGCGCGCTCGCTCTGCGGCGTATCGCCGGTG
>JASFSD010000149.1:0-6417 GCA_050114575.1 Gammaproteobacteria bacterium
CAGCGCCAGAGCGAACAGCGACAGGCTCGGCACGGCGCTCCACTTGCGCCCACGCCGGTCGACGATCCAGCCGACGGGATAGAACAGGCACATGTCGATACCAGCCGACAGCGAATAGATGAGTCCCACCTCGGCCGCGTCGAGACCGAGCCCGACGCCGAAGAGCGGAACCAGCAGCATGCGCGTCGACCGCATGAGCTGCAGCGACAGGGCTGCCGTGCCTGCCGTCAGAAACTCCCGCGCATGGTGACGCGCCACCCGCAAGGTCGGCGCGAGACTCAACCCCTCGGCGACGTTGCCACCGCCGCCGGAGCCGCAGAAAACCCAGACCAGAACCGAAGCAGCCAGAGTCAACGCGACCGCGATGGCAAACGTCAGCGAGTAGCTCGTCGCCGCCGCGAGCAGACCGCCGAGTCCCGGACCGATGAAGATGCCGACGCGCTGCAGTCCCGCCATGACGGCAATGGCGCGGCCGGTCTCGTGCGGCTCGCAGGTGTCGGCGATGTAGGACTGCCGGCCGAGCATCCAGGCCGCGAAACCGGCGCCGCTGAACGCCGCACCGATGGCGAGCAGCCAGGGGCTCGCCGTCGCTGCGATCAGTGTCGTCCCGACCATGATCAACCCGAGGCCAATCAAGAGCACCGCACGATCGCCGAACCGGCTCGCCAGCACGCCAGCCGGTATGTCGAACAGCAGCAGCCCGATTCCGCGCGCGCCGACGATCAGCGCGGCCAGGGCAGCGCCCATCCCGAGGTCGACGACGTAGATCGGCAGCAAAATCAGCAGTGCCGTCTGGCTCGCCGAGACGATCAGCGACGGCACATAGACCGGCAGCAGCAGTCGCGTGTAGGGAGGCCCCGGGCTGAATGCGAGACGCAGGAATTTCAGCCCTTGACTCAAGCTGTCACGAATCTAGCACTTGGGCAATGGAATCGACGACGTAGTCGACATTGGACGAGTTGATCCCGGCAATATTGATTCGGCTCGACTCGAGCATGTAGACGTGAAACTGCTCGCGCAGCCGCACAATCTGCTCCCGGCTGATGCCGAGAAACGAGAACATGCCGCGCTCGTTGGCGATGAAGGAGAAGTCGCGCGACGTGCCGCGCTCGGCGAGCTTCTCGACGAACAGACTTCTGAGCCCGTTCAGGCGCTCGCGAACACCGGTGACTTCCGACTGCCAGAGTTTTCTGAGCTCGGCATCGTGCAGGATGCGATCGACGATCGCCGCGCCGTGATCGGGCGGCATCGAATAGAGGCCCCTCGCCACGCTCGACAGATTGGTCAGAATCGTATCCCGCGAGTCCTGATCCCGCGCGACTACGCTGATGCTGCCGACCCGCTCCCGATAGAGCCCGAAGTTCTTCGAGCACGAGGCGACGACGATGAGCTCGGGCACATGCTCGGCCATGAGCCTGACGCCGTAGGCATCTTCGTCCAGACCTTCGGCCAGGCCCTGATACGCGAGATCGATGAACGGCACGATCTGCTTGCGCGCGCACATCTCGGCGATCACGTGCCACTGCTCGCGGGACAGATCGGCGCCGCACGGGTTGTGGCAGCAGCCGTGCAGCAGGAGGACGTCACCGGCCGCCATCGACTCGACCGATCGGACCATCGCCTCGAAATCGATGCGATGGTCGTCGAAATCGTAATAGGCGTATTGTTCGAGCTTCAGGCCCGCGAGCTTGAGCAGCGGCAGATGATTCGGCCAGGACGGGTCGCTCAGATAGACGCGCGCGTTAGGTCGCGAGCGGTGAATCAGATGGCCGGCGACACAGAGCGCACCGCTGCCGCCAGGGGCCTGCGCGGTTGCGACGCGGCCGGCATCGACGACATCGTGCTTGTCACCGAACACGAGAGCCTGAATTCCGGCATTGAACCCGGCGTTACCCGTGATCCCGACATAGGACTTGGTCGATTGCTCATCGAGAATCTGATGCTCGGCGCGGCGAACCGATTCGAGAATCGGCGTGTTGCCGTCGTCGTCCTGATAGACGCCGACGCTGAGATCGATCTTGCCCGCGCTTTGGTCGGCGCGAAACATCGCCATGATCCCGATAATTGCATCGGGCGGGAGCCGTTCCAGAGATTCGAACACTTGCTGCTTTCCTTAACCGCCAACGGGTGCCTGCGTCGGTCCGGTATAGTAAGGAGATGCCGCCGGCACAACAATACCGACTCCGTTGGCGACTCAGCGACACATGAAGGCTGTCATCCTTGACTCCTTCGGCCCGCCCGACGTCATGAGAGTCGACGAGATCGATGCGCCCTCGCCCGGCCCCGGCCAGGTACTGATCGAGGTCGCGGCGACGTCCGTGAATCGTCCGGACATCGTTCAGCGGCAGGGGTATTACCCACCGCCGAAAGGCGAATCGGAAATCCTTGGTCTCGAGTGTGCCGGCACGATTGTCGAGGTCGGCGAAGGCGTCGGCTCCGGCGACGAATCACCGTCGGTCGGTGATCGCGTCTTCGCGCTCGTCGCAGGCGGCGGCTACGCCGAGCTCGCAGTCGCCGAGGCCTCGCACGTCGTGCCGATACCGGACGACATGCCCTTCGAGCAGGCCGCCTGCATCGCCGAGACCTACATCACTGCTTACCTGAACCTGTTCCGGGAGGCTCGTCTCGGCGATGGCGAAGCCGTCCTGCTGCACGGCGGCGGCGGTGGCGTGAACGCGGCGGCCATTCAGCTCGTCGACGCGCTTTGCCCGTCGAGCCAGATTCTGGTGACTGCATCGGAGCACAAGCTAAAACGCGTCGAAGCGCTCGGCGTCGATCTCGTCATCGACTACCGCGCCAGCGATTTCGCCGCCGAGGTCAAGAGCTTCACGACCGGCCACGGCACCGACGTCATACTCGACCACATCGGCGCCGGCTATCTCGACAAGAACCTCGAAGCGCTGGCCGTCAACGGCCGGCTCGTGGTCATCGGCGTCATGCAGGGCAGCGACGCCAAGCTCAGCCTCGGCCGGCTCATGATCAAACGTCAGCGCATCATCGGCTCGGTGCTGCGGTTACGTCCGCGCGAGGAAAAGGCCGGGATCATTGCCGACTTCGCCAAGACCGTCATGCCACTGTTTCAGCGCGGTCGCATCGCGCCGCTGATCGACAGCCTGATGCCGCTGGAGCGTGTCGCCGACGCGCACCGGCGCATGGAATCGAGCGAGCACTTCGGCAAGATCGTGCTCGTTATGGACTGACGCCAGGAGCCAGCGATGCGAAGCCTTCTGTTCACGCCCGGCAATAAAGAGAACATGCTCGAAAAGGCAATCGGCAGCCGCGCCGATGTGCTCGTGCCCGACATGGAGGACTCGGTTGCCGATGGTGATAAGGCGGCGGCGCGCGAGCAGATCGCCAAGTGGCTGCCGCGGCTGGCCGAGCAGCAGGCGCTGCTGATGCCGCGCGTCAATTCGCTGCGCACCGAATGGTTCGAAGTCGACGTGGCGGCCGTCGCCACCGAAGGCGTCTGGGGGCTCTCGATCGGCAAGGTCGAGTCGGCGGCCGACATCAGCACGATCTCGCAGGTCATTGCCAAGAGCGAGCGGGCTGCCGGCCTCGATGTGGGCCGCCTCAAGCTCATTCCGTGGATCGAAACAGCGCTCGCGATCGAGAATTGCTTCGAGATCTGCCGCGCAAGCGATCGCATTGCGGCCGTTGCCTTCGGCGGCGAGGACTACACCTGGGATCTCGGCGTCGAGCGTCTCGACGACGAATCGAACCTCGTTTACCAGCGCTCGACGATTTGCAACGCCGCCCGCGCTGCGGGCATTCCGGCGCTCGACACGCCGTACTTCCAGTTTCGCGACCCAGAGGGCTTGAAGACGAGCTGCCAGGCGGCGCGGCGACTCGGCTTCAAGGGCCGGTTTGCGATCCACCCGGCGCAGATCGAGACCATCATTGCCTGCTTCTCGCCGAGCGCAGCGGAAATAGACGAGGCCCGCCGGATCCTGGCGGCATTCGGGGAGGCCGAGGAAAGGGGCCGCGGCTCGACCTCTCTCGACGGCCGCGTTATCGACGTCCCGGTCGTCCGGAGAGCCCGGGCGCTGTTGGAACAGGCCGGCGAAACGGAATGAGCGTGTAACATATGCCGCTCTCGAGATCTGGAGGAATGGAATGACGGCAGCTCAAGAGCCATGGGGCGACAACGTACTGGTCGAATTCGAAGACGGAATCGCCTGGGTCACACTCAACCGACCGGACAAGCGCAATGCAATGAGCCCGGCTCTCAACGCCGAGATGCGGGAGACGGTCAACGCGCTCGCAACCGACGAGCGTTGCGGCGTGTTCGTGCTGACCGGCGCCGGGGAATCATTCGCGGCCGGGATGGACCTCAAGGAGTACTTCCGCGAGACGGACAACGCGCCCGATACCGTCCTGCTCGACGTCCGACGCACGGCCGAGGACTGGCAATGGCGGCGCCTCAGAGATTACCCGAAGCCGACGATTGCCATGGTCAACGGCTGGTGCTTCGGCGGCGCATTCACGCCGGTTTGTGCCTGCGACCTCGCGATCGCGGCCGAGGAAGCGACTTTCGGTCTGTCCGAGATCAACTGGGGCATTCTGCCGGCCGGCAACGTGACCAAGGCCACGATGGAAACGATCGGCTATCGGAATGCGCTCTACTACACGATGACGGGTGAGTCGTTCGACGGCGTGAAGGCCGCCGAGATGGGTCTCGTCAACGAGGCCGTGCCGCTGGCGGAGCTGCGCGAGAGGACTCGCGCGCTGGCCAAAGTCCTGCTCGAGAAGAACCAGACCGTGCTCCGCGGCGCCAAGCTCGCGATGAAGCGCGTCCGGTACATGGACTGGGAAGTCTCGGCCGACTATCTCTACGCCAAGATGGCCGAAGCCCTGCATCTCGGCGGCGCGGACAACCGCAAGGATGCGATGAAGGCCTTCCTCGACGACAAGACCTTCAAGCCCGGCGTCCAGCACTTCAAGAAAGACGACTGATCCATGGACCGCGACACGGCCAACCGGCGCCTGGCTCTGCTCATCGATGCCGACAATGCCTCGCCGGCCATCATTGCGGGGCTCTTGTCGGAGATTTCCAAGTACGGCGTCCTGACCGTCAAGCGAATCTACGGCGACTGGACCACGCCGAACCTCGGTGGCTGGAAGAGCTCGCTGCTCGACCATTCCATCGTGCCGATTCAGCAGTTCCGCTACACGGTCGGCAAGAACGCGACCGACACGGCGATGATCATCGACGCCATGGACATTCTGTATGGCGGCAACGTCGACGGCTTCTGCCTGGTCTCGAGCGACAGCGATTTCACGCGGCTCGCGTCGAGGATTCGCGAAAGCGGTCTCGTCGTCTATGGCTTCGGCGAGCGCAAAACGCCGAACGCCTTCGTCAGCGCCTGTGACAAATTCACCTTCGTCGACATCCTGAAGGACCCGAGCAAGACGCCGCAGGAGACTTCGGCTCCTTCGCCATCCAAGCTCAAGGGCGACAACGCGCTCGTCAACCTGCTGCGCTCGGCGATCGAAGCCAGCGCCGACGAGGCCGGCTGGGCCGAGCTCGGCGTGGTCGGCAAGCAGATCTCCTCGCAAAAGCCCGACTTCGATTCACGTCACCACGGTTTCGCCAAGCTGAGCTCACTGCTCGAGGCGATCGATCTGTTCGAGATCCGCCGCGAGTCTAGCGCCGACAAGGCGCATACGTCCGTCTTCGTCCGCAATGCCCGGCGGCCGACACGGCGCAAGAAAAAGAAGAAGGCCTGAACCAGGGCAGGAATCGGGCCCGATTCCTGCCCAACTACCCAAACCTCCGCCCTGTGACGCGTTTCACGCTCCCGAAGCGCAAGCGCTGCGATGATTCAGAGATATCGCGAGATACACATGGACGAAGGCACTTCGATCTGGGCCAGGCTGGGAGCCGATATCAACGGCGACGGCACGTTCACGATTGCCGATCTCGGGCCCTGGCTGCTCGACATCCTGGTCATCCCAGGCGACGCACTGATTTATCTCGTGATCACCTACGCGCCGGAGCTCGCCGAGTTCCTGGAGCTGACCACCGAAGACTACGGCGGCGGCGTATCGATCTGGGCGTCGATCGTCATCTGGCTCGCCGCTCTGATTCTCGCCGGAACGATCGTCAACGCCATCCTCGCGCTCGACCGCCGGCTCACGACCTGGCTAGCGGGCCATTACGCCGAGACGATCCGCCGGCTCAGAGTCCTCCGACGCCGGCTGGTGACTACGCTGCGCTTGAGCTCCTGGCGCAAAGCCTCGGTGGTAGACCGCTACGAGATTGGCTCGATCGACCTCGCGACCGACGAGACGATCGTGCTGCGTTGCCTGTCCGGTATCGAGGACGGCGCCGTTCTGACGCTCGACGAGATCGCCACGAAACTCGGCTGCTCGACTCGAGCGGTCATCCCGGTGCTCAGGCACTTGATGGACCTCGAG
>JASFSD010000150.1:0-6402 GCA_050114575.1 Gammaproteobacteria bacterium
TCACGTCAGCTCGCCAAGCTGACCCTCAATCGCTCTCGAGCCGACTTCGCACTTCTACGAATTCGGACCAGTCCAGAACGGGGTCAGCGGCATAGCTCATCCTCAGATTCATCAGCGAGTAGTAACCGACATCAGGTTCGCTGCGACTTGCCTTTTCTGGTCCCCGTCGCAGCCAGTCCAATGCCTGATCGTCGTTGCCGACTGCCAGATTGAGAATCACCCATCCACCCGCGCCGATGTCGAGGCCCTGATCGACTGCTGCACTGACCTCGTCGAAAATGCGTCTCGCATTGATCGAGTCGCCCACGCGATCGTATCCATACGCGATATCAATCAGTGATATGGTCGTCCGATTTTCGCCAAGCAACGTTTCAGCCAGGCCGAGCGCACGAGCCGCTTCCTCCATATTGCCAAGCCCGATTTCCGCCATGGCAAACATGGAGTGCTGAATGGAAAGTGCAGGAGCGAGCTCAATACCATCCTGAAACTTCTCACTGGCTGCCTCGTACTCGCCGGTGACGGAAAGCAAAATACGCTGCACCCAGTGCGACTGCCAATCGATGCCACTGTCGCTTCATTGACAGGTCGCGGCGCCAAATCTAGGCTTTGTCGCAACGAATTGCGCCTGTCACCGGAAATTGTTTGACATCGCACTGAACCGGATCGACCATCCAGACACTTGGTGGGGACTTGAATGAAAACAGCCAGTTACCTGACGAGCATTTCGGCAGCTACGGTTGCGGCCTTCGCGCTGACGACCACGAGCTCACTTGCTCAGGAAGGCCCGAGCCCCGTGCGCATGAACCCCGACCGCATGGCAGGGCTTGGCCTGACGCCGGCACCGAACGATGGCTTCATCGATATCCTGGTCGAGGGCAGGCTCGAGTTCGAGGTCGCATCGCTCTTCACCGGCGAGGAGTTGCGTGCATCGATTTTTGCGTCGACCCAGGCGAAAACCGATCACCGCAACCGACCGCTCGAATACGACGAGTTCGTGCTCGTGCTGAACGGCAAGTTGATTCTGACGGAGCAGAACGGGCGCGCTCAGGAATTCAGGCCGGGCGACGTCGTCATCCTGCCCAAGGGCTACACCGGCACCTGGGAAATGCAAGGCAACTATCGCGAGCTGGCGGTCGTGCCAGCCGCGCCGGGCGAAATCACCGAGGAAGGAGGTTCGCCCGTCCGTATGAATCCAGACATGATGGCAGGGCTCGACCTGACGCCTATTCCGAACGACGGCTTTATCGACATTCTCGTCGAAGGTGAGCTCGTCTTTACGCTCGGTGACCTGTTTGCCGGGGAAGATCTTCGCGCCGTCATCGTCGAGTCGACGCCTGCCAAAACCGATCACCGCAACCGACCGCTGGAGTACGACGAGTTCGTGCTCGTGCTGGATGGCGGACTCGTGCTCACCGAGCAGAACGGACGCACCCAGGAATTCAGGCAGGGCGATGCGCTGATCGTGCCGAAGGGCTATACCGGCACCTGGGAGCAGCTCGGAACTTATCGCGAGCTCGCGCTGATCCTGGCCGGGGATTGACTCGCGGAGGCCATTTTTCGCGGGCATAATGAATCGAAGTAACAGGCCGGCCTCTGGATACGACCGGCTCGATGAGGAGTCACTATGCGCCTGATGAAATTGACGACGCGAAGCCTGCTTCCTGCTGCCGCAATGGCTGCTATACCTGTCGGCGCGGCGCATGCACAAATCGATGATTCCATTCGTGGCGCCGCGAGCGAGGTCAACCACTTCATTGCGACCCCCGATGGCTGGGAGCATCCGATGACGCCCTGGGGTGAGCCCGACATCGAGGCCACTCTGAACATGATGCAGGCCTCCCGAATTCCACTCGAGCGCTGCGCGAGCAGCTACCGACCGGGCAGCCCGGCCTGCGACATGGATAAGAAGTGGCTTACGGAGGAAGAGTACGAGGAGCGCATGGAGGCGGCCGGACTTCGGACCGACCAAACCCAGGACCTGCTTGCGGAAGGCGACATCACCGCCGCGTATCGTCAGCGCAGCGACCCAAGCATCCCGCAGCGACAGACCAATCTCATCGTCGATCCGCCAAGCGGCATGCTGCCCGCGCTGACTCCGGAAGCCAAACGGATGGCATACGTATACGGCAGCGATTGGGCACTACCTGGCGAAGACATCAATTTCCAGTCGCAGAACGATTTCGATAGCTGGGACCGATGCATCACGCGCGGCATGCCATCGATGATGATGCCGTATCGCTACAACGGCGGGTTCAAGATCCACCAGACGCCCGGCTACGTCATATTCGATATCGAAATGATCCATGAAGCGCGAATTATTCCGACCGACGGCAGACCGCCGCTCGACGCAGCCATCGGGCAGTGGTTGGGAGAGTCGCGCGGGCACTGGGAAGGCACCACCCTCGTCGTCGAGACGACCAACTACCGGGATGGGCTTGAAATCAACAACCCCTTGATCAATCTCGCCGTCGCGGGGTCGCCGCCGGGCAACCGCTTCTGGGCCAGTGACCAGATGAAGACGACCGAGCGGATCACACGACTCAATGACGAGACCTGGCTCTATGAAATAACGACCGAAGACCCGCTGGTCCTGACTGAACCTTTTACAGTCCGCTATCCAATGCGCAACGACTCGGAGTACTGGTGGCCCGAGTACGCCTGCCATGAGGACAACACGATCGTACGGAACTACGTCGAGACCAATCGTTACGAGCGCGCTAATCCTACGCCGGAGCCTGAGCAGGCGCCGGTCGAGGTGGCAGCGAGCGTTGCGGATGCGCTGGCAGGACGGTGGGTCGGCCGGCCGAGAATTGCGACGATCGATCTCGACATCGAAGTCGAATTCACGCGCAACGACGACGGCACAGTCAACGGCAGCCTGATTGGTACAACCCTCGGGGAAATCGACAAACCACTGAGGAGCTTCGCCGTGGACGGACGAGAAGTGAGTTTTACGTTTCCGAATGTCGACCCATGGAGCGTCGCCGGTGAGCTGACCGAGGACGGCACGATCGAGGGTGTGGTGTTCAGCATCCAGGGTGGTATGCCGGTCACGTTCAGGCGGGTTTCGACCAGCAATTAAGTAAGGAAATCGCTCGATCACGACAAGGCATACTGCCGCTTCGTCGCTACTATTCGACCACTTGATCCAGCAGGATCAGGCTTCGCTGATCTCTCGAAGAGCGGTCCGAGTGATTGGCCGATGAATCCAGCAATTCCGCGACAACAGTCTTACGCAGATCGACGAGCGAGTCTTGCGGTGCCAGCGCAAGCGCCGCATCGACCGCTTCCAACGCCTCGGCAAAGCGCCGTTCCCAGAAATAGAGACTGGCAAGGATTCCCTTCATCCTTCCTCGAAACTCGTCCGAAAGATCGGCGATCGCGGACATCTGCCCCTCGAGTATCCGAATCGCCTCGTTACGATTCCCTTGAGCCACTTCGAGCGCGGCCGCGGCATAGAGAACCTGCCCGCGCTCCGGGTCGGTCAAATCGTTGGTGGCGCGCAGCCGCGAAAGAATCATCGAGGCGCAAATGAAGTCTCGAGCGCCAATACAATCCCAGACCTCTTCGAGCTCTTCTGCAATATCTCCCCTCGATGTTGAGGCAGTATCGGCTGGCGTTGCACTCGCCACGCCCGAAGGCTCCTGCGCGAGCCCTGAAGATGTAAGCCGGCGTGGCGCAGAACCAGGCATAGGAGCGTTGGAACCCAGCGTCGAGAGCGTCGAGAAAGAGCTTCTCAGCGACATCGACACTCCGACGACGCAAACGAGAGCGATTGCGGCAATGGCCAGGGCAATGGTTCGCTTGGCAGTCATTACGATCGATGCTCCCAACGTCTGCATCTTGGAATATGGGCGTGACCGGAAAGCGCGCCCGACGTCAGAGTCTACATCTGAAGGCGAGGGCCGGCCAGATGGGGACCTATTGGCGCATGCCCGTCGCCGATGAAAACAGCCAGCGCCAGTTGAGTGCATGGAGCACCACGACTGTCGCGGCAATGAGAAACAGCGTCAGCTCGATGGAAAAATCAGTGCCCCAGACCGCCTGGCCGTTCAACAGACGAGACACGCGAAAACCAACACCGATTCCGCCCATGAGCGCGAGCGCCAGAGTGATCTGGAACCACTTCACGACTCTCCAAACGAGGCTTGCACCTTTTCGATCGATCGCCACTAAGGGAAGTCTCCATCGAGAGATTCGACAGCTCGTGCGACACTCGCGCGATCAGCTTACCCAGTCTGCTGACAGCTTGTCGACGTTGCCGGGCCGCACTCGACGCGACTTGTCCGGTTCATCTATGCTCCGGCCCGATCCGACCTGACTGATCAATCATGTTGCCGACCCGAACTGTCTCATGCCCCTATTGCGGGGAACCCATCGAATTGATCGTCGACGACTCGGTCGAGCATCAACAGTACGTCGAGGATTGCTCGGTCTGCTGCCGACCAATTGAAGTCGAGGTCACTCTCCACGCAGATGGCGAGCTCGACGTGAACTGCACTACCGATATAGACGCTTGAGGCTGCGCGCTCGTCCCGAGCCAGAGAACCATGCTCCCGTTCGCTTGTCGCGGAAAAAGCAGGCAATATTGGCGTCGTCAGGCAAGGAAGCCGCAACCGCCCGGAGTGCGTTGATGCTTCCAAACCTCGGCTCTAGCCGCCGCGTGAGATTCTTTGCGTTCACGTCCTTCTACGTGGCGCAGGGATTGCCCATTGGACTGATCACCGTGGCGTTGCCGGCCTGGCTTGCGAGCAACGGTACGGGCGCCGGCGACGTGGCAAATTTCGTCGCGATCACGAGTCTGCCCTGGGCCTTCAAGCTGTTCGCCGGTCCCATCATGGACCGTTTTCGCTTTCCTACGCTCGGCAGCCGACGCCCCTGGGTCATGCTGGCACAGGGCGGCCTGGTCGCCTCACTGTTCGGCCTCGCCGTGCTCGGTGGCTCCCCTTCGGAGTTGTCGCTGCTGATTACGTCATGCTTTGTCATCAACTGCTTCGCCGCAGTGCAGGACGTTGCGGTCGACGGCATGGCGATCGAGGTATTGCCGGCCGACGAGCGTGGCCGCGCCAACGCGTTGATGGCATTCGGCCAGGTGGCGGGCTTCTCGGGTGCCGGCGCACTGTGCGGATGGACCCTGACCCGCTTCGGCTTATCCGGGACGGCTCTCTTCCTCGCCCTCGGTACCGTAATCATTCTTGCGATCGCCGTTGCGCTCCGTGAACGCGAAGGTGAAAAGCTGTTGCCCTGGTCGGACGGCGCGGCGCACCAGGACGGTCGCGCACACGAAGTCAGCTGGCGCGCAATCTGCGTGAATATTTTTCGCGTGCTCATCCTGCCCGCCAGTCTCGTTTTGATCCTGGTCACACTGCTCTGGCGAATCAGTCACGGCATCTTTGTCACTGCCGCCCCGGTCATTCTGACCCAGGAGCTCGGCTGGGAACTCAGCGACTACACCAACTGGGCGTCGATATCGAGTTTTGTCGCGGCGATCATCGGCATACTCGTCGGGCCTTATATCGACCGCCATGGATCACGCGCAATCCAATCCGTCGGCCTGATCTTCTGCGGCCTCATCTTCCTCTCGTTCTGGCTTACCACCGACTGGTGGTCGAACAGAACGGTCTGGATCGTCGGGCTGTTCGCGGCCAACCTCGGGCTCCAGATCGCTTTCATAACGCTGATCGCCATTCACATGACGATCTGCTGGGGCAAAGTCGCCGCGACCCAATTCGCCATCTACATGGCATGGGCCAACCTGGCCCGCTCGATCGGGGCGAAACTCTATGGGGAGCTCTCGCCTTATCTGGAGCTCGGCCAGGAATCCCTGCTGATGGCCCTGCTCTTCCTGCTCGGCGCGGCACTGCTCGCCCTCGTGAATCTCAAGCGCCATCAGGAGAGCCTGAACCGGATGAAAGCGGCGGAACCCACGGAGGATGTCGTCGTCGACATACCGGCGAGATACTGATGTCGGCGCGGCCAACTGAAAGCTGACGCCGAGTGTAAAGCTCTCAAGCGGCAACTGCGGTCTTACGGCCCCCACAATGCCGGCTCGCGCCATTGCGGCGGGACAATCAACTTGCCGGCAGCGGCCTTCGAATCGCTCAGACGCTGCGACTGCCATGCACCGGCCCACTCCGGTGGCAACGGATACGATGGCTCGATGGCGGTCTCGGCAACGAATCCAAATCGCCCGTAGAACCGAGGATCGCCGAGCACGCAGACGAGATCCACTCCCGACTCGCGCGCCGATTCGAGACCTGCTCGTACCAGCGCACTGCCGATACCGTGTCGCTGCCGGGACGGCACGACGGCGAGCGGCCCGAGCAGTGCGGCTTTGGCGCCGCTGCCCTCGACCCCGCATGTCGTGAATATGACGTGCCCTGCGAGCAGGCGGTCTACGCA
>JASFSD010000151.1:0-6399 GCA_050114575.1 Gammaproteobacteria bacterium
AAGCCAGGGTCTCGTCAGCGGCGGTTGCCTCGAGACGGATCTTGCCGAGCGCGCGCGGCAGGTTCTCGCGACCCGGCAGGCCGTGACCGTCACCTACGACCTGCGTGACGAGGCGGACGAGCTGTTCGGACTCGGCATCGGCTGCAACGGCCTCATCAGCGTGCTGCTGCAGCCGCTCTATTCGGATTCGGGCTACGAGCCATTGGCCTCGATCGCAGAGGCGCTGCTCGACGAACGGCCGAGCGCCGTTGCGACCGTGATCGAGCCGGGTGGTGAGGCCGCGATTGTCTGCGGCGCATCGGTCGTGCTGCGCGGCGAGCTGACCGGGGCTTTCGGAGTCCCTGACGACCAGGTGCGCGCGTTCGAAGCAGGCTGCCGGTCGGCGCTCGCAGAGGGGGCCCCGCGCCTGGTGACCGAGGCCGCGGGTGTTCGTGTCCTCTATGAGCCGATACAGCCCGTGCCGAGAGTCCTGATTCTCGGTGCCGGTCTCGACGCCGTGCCGCTCGTGAATATCGTCGCCGAGCTCGGTTGGCGCGTCTCGCTGGCCGACCACCGGCCGGCGTATCTCGAGCGCACAGAGTTTGACAAAGCCGAGACCAGGCAGCTGGTTCGGCCGCAAACGCTCGCCAACGACCTCGATCCGGCCCGGTTCGATGCCATCGTGGTCATGAGCCATCATCTGGCGACCGACCGGGAATACCTGCGTCAGCTCGCCGCAGCCGACGTGCCCTTCATCGGCCTGCTGGGGCCGCCGGCGCGCAGGCAACGCCTGATCGCGGAGCTCGGCGACGCCGGCCGTCAGCTTGGGGGCCGTTTGCACGCCCCGGTCGGGATCGACATCGGCGCCGACACGGCCGAATCCATTGCCGTTTCGATCGCGGCCGAGATCCAGCAAGTGCTCGCGAAGTCGCCCGCCGTGGTACGATCGAGCTAACTGATCAAAATGGGGGAGAGCCATGAGATCGCGACTTTCGGTCCCGGTATTCGTTCTTTCCGGTATCGCGCTGGCGGGCCTGGCAACGGCCTGGGCCCAGGACGGGGCGGCACCTGACGATGCGGCCGCCGACGTGCCGCGCACACCCTGGGGTGACCCGGATTTACAGGGCGTGTGGGATTACCGCACGATCACCCCGCTGCAGCGCTCCCGCGAATTCGGCGACCGCGAGTTCTACACCGAAGAAGAAGTTGCGGAGCTCGAGGGCCGTGCGGCGCGACGTATGGACGAGGCGCCGGAGGAAGTGTCCGGCGGGCTGGTGCACGCGCAGTATGCAACGGACCCTGGCCGCTACGTCGACGAGTCGCGCAGGACGTCGCTGATCGTCGATCCGCCGAACGGCCGGATTCCGCCGTTGACGGCCGCAGCCGAGGCGAGCCGTGCGGCCGGTCGGGGTGGTCCCGGCGGCCGGGCTGCCGACTCCTACCTGGATCGGACGCTCATGGAGCGCTGCATTACGCAGGGCTTTCCGCGTTCGATCCTGCCGACGCTCTATAACAACAATATCGAAATCATCCAGGCGCCGGATCACGTCGCCATCATTCACGAGATGATTCACGAGACGCGGATCGTGCCGATCGACGGCAGCGACTTCACCGGCTTGACTGGATGGATCGGCGAGTCTCGAGGTCACTGGGAAGGCGATACGCTCGTCGTCGAGACGAGAAACTTCAACGACCAGGTTTCGTATCAGGGCGCAGGCGAAAATCTCAAGGTCACGGAGCGGTTCACGCGGGTTGCCCCGGACCGGATCGCATTCAGCATGACACTAGAGGACGATACGGTCTGGACCCAGCCCTGGACGGTGGCCTACTCCATGCGTCCGACTGACGGCGACTTATATGAATACGCCTGTCACGAAGGTAACTATGGTCTCGCGAACATTCTGCAGAATGCCCGCGACGCCGATCGCGCCGAGGCCGGCAGTAATTAGGGAGGACGAGGCATGAGAAATCGAACCATCATTGCTTTGCTCGGTGGTGCAGCCGTTCTGGTTGGCAGTCACTCGGTCGCCCTGGCGCATCATTCGTTTTCGGCCGAGTTCGACGCCGATCAGCCCGTGACACTCAAGGGCACGATCACCAAGATGGAGTGGATCAATCCCCATTCCTGGATTCACGTCGACGTGCAGAACGAGGACGGCACCGTCACGCCCTGGATGATCGAGGGCGGAACGCCGAACACGTTGATCCGGCGCGGCTTCACGATGGAAAACGTCAAGGCCGGCACGGAAATTACCATCGAGGGGTTCCGGGCCCGGAACGGCTCGAACCGGGCCAACGGCGCCGATCTCATACTCCCGGACGGTACGCGGCTGTTCATGGGCTCCCGCGGGACGGGCGCGCCCAGCGACGAAGAGTAGGGAGACCGGCGCGGTCTAGTCGGCGACGGGCTCGAGCCTCAGAACCATGCCATCGGCGCTCGGCCCGCCGAAGCTCCGCTCCGTCGCCACGTAGATATACCCATCCGGACTCTGCGCGATATCGCGCGGCCGCATGCCGAGCTCGCTCAGCATGCTGCGCCTGGGCTCGGCCTGTGACGGCTGGTTGAACGCGATGCGCTGGATCTCCCGCGTCGTCAGCGCCCCGACGAACAGGTTCCCCTGCCATTGCGGGAACTTGTCACCGGTATAGAAAAGAATGTTCGACGGGCTGATCGAGGGCACCCAGTGAAAGCGCGGGTTGTCCATTCCGGGACGCGCCCACGGCTGGTCCGATACCAGCGACCCGGTGTAATTGCGCCCCGTCGATACCAGCGGCCAGCCGTAGTTGTGGCCCGGTAACAGGATGTTGACCTCGTCGCCGCCCATCGGACCGATCTCGGCCTGCCAGAGTTCGCCGGTTTCCGGGTGAAAGGCGAGGCCGTAGCCGTTGCGGTGGCCGTAGGTGAAGATTTCCGGCAATGCGTCGTCGCGGCCCACGAACGGGTTGTCGGCCGGCACGCCGCCATTGTCACGGATACGCAGAGTTTTGCCGACGTGGTTATCGAGTGCCTGCGCCTTGAGCCTCAGGCTCGGATCGTCCTCGGGGATGCAGCAGAGCCGGTCGCGATCGCCGATGGTGATGTAGAGCGTCGAGTCCGGGCCGAACAGGATTCGTCCGGCCAGATTGCCGCTCGTTTCCCAGGCGTTGGCAACGAAGATCTCCTCGGCGTCTTCGATGCGGGAGCCGTTCAGCCGGCCGCGCGTGATGGCGAGCGTATTGAGATCGCCGCGTTGTTTGCCGTGTGCCAGATAGACGAGCCCGTTCTGCTCGAAATCCGGGTGCACGGCGACGGACTTCAGCGCATCGCCGCCCGTGTCTGGAGAGATCCAAACGGGGTCCGGTAAGAGACGATCGCCGCGAATCATTCTGAGATTGCCATTCTGCTCTGCAACCAGCAGGTCGCCGTTCGGCAGAAACGCGAGACTCCATGGATGGACGAGACCCTCTGCGATCGGCACGACACGAAACTGGTTTGCACCCGTACCGAGGACCCAGGGTCCCGGGCCGAGATCGGCGGCTGGTTGAGCGATTGCCGTCGAGTTGATCGCAAGCAGCGCAAGGCCCGCGGCCAGAACGGATGTGCGTCTGTTCATTGTTGTTTCCCCCGAGCTTGTCGGTCTAGCTTACCACCGAAAAATCCGTCCGATCGTGCCGGCAGGATGCACGGCGCTGCCCGACGCGAGCTCGATGAACCCATCGGTGGCCGCCAGGCTCGCGAAATCACCGGACGTGTTCGTCGGCCTCGGCTCCGCGAGCTCGACGCCGTCATCCGACCAGCCGAGGACGACGGGGACGAAGTAGGTCAGGTGCTCGGGCCCTTCGACTTCGGCGCTGAGTCGAGCCGTTTCCGGCGGCGCCGGCCGCAGACCCGCCGCCAGTTGCAGCGCCGGCACGACGTACCGCGTCATGCAAAGCAGCGTCGAGACCGGGTTGCCGGGCAGCGCGAAGATCGGCTTGCCGTCGCCACTCAAGCCGAACCACATCGGCTTGCCGGGTTTCTGCTCGATCCGATGGAAGACGACCTCGGCCTCGAGCTGCTCGAGCACGGCCGGGACGAAGTCGAACTCGCCCATCGACACGCCGCCGCTCAGTATCAGGATGTCGTTTTGCTCGTGCAGCCGGCCGACCGAATCGAGAATCGTGTCCGGATCGTCCGGCAGCGTCGTCCGGCTGCAGTCGGCGAGATGCGCCCGTCTGAGGCTCGCCTCGACGGCGAGATCGTTGCTGGACCGGATCTGGTGCGGCAGGACCTCGGGTGCGTCGACTGCGACGAGCTCGTCTCCCGTCGAAATCACCGCGATGCTTGCCGGGCGGGTCGTCGCAACCCGCGCGCACCCGGCACTCGCGAGCACGGCCATCTCCGCCGGGCCGATGCGCTCGCCCGGTTCGAGCACGACGTCGCCGCAGCGGCGGTCACTGCCCTGCGTATGAATGAATCGCCCGGGCTCGACCGTCGCGGCCTCGTCGACGACAGCGAGGTCGTCCTCGAACCGAATACGCTCCACGGGAACGACGGCGTCGGTACCTTCCGGGCGGACGGCACCGGTCATGACGCGGATGCAGGAATCCGCCGAGGAACAGCTCGTCGCCGGTTCGCCTGCAGCCTGGACGCCCTGGACGCGGAAGGCACGCCTGCCTTCGGACCAGGCGGCGCTCGATACGGCGATCCCATCCATCGTCACGCGATCGAACGGCGGCTGGTCGCGCTCGGCGCGAATCGATTCCGCGAGAACTCGATCGACGGACTCGCCGATAGCAATGGTTTCGACGGGGCGCCGGGGGATCCGCTCGACGATCAGCGCCCAGGCTTCGGCGACTGTCGTCATTACGGTTCGATCACTCGCACGCTTTCGATCGAGACATCGTATGCCGTGCCAGGTGCGAACGGCCCGAGGCTCGTCGCATGCGTGCGGGTAGCGCCAGCCGCCAGAGTGCCGTCGAGAAGCCGTCGCGCCACCGAAGCCCGGCCGTCGCTCCCGACGTAGCTTACGACCAGCTGAATGGAGCCGACCTCGAACTCGGTGCCGTTCTCGATGCGCACGACGAGACGTCCAGCGTTGTCCAATGTGTTTGCCAGGGTCAGATAGCGCTGCGGGTTCTCGGGGAGGTCGAGCCGCACGAGCGCCCGCCGGGCCTCGACACCGGAGGCGCCCGACGATTCGGCGGCGCGGCCGTACTGATCGACGGCGGTTGCCCGGTCGCCGCGGCGCTCGGCAATCCGGCCGAGCCCGAGATGGGCATCGGCTGTCGGCAACAGCGTGAGGCTCGCGCGATAAGCCGTCTCTGCGTCGTTCATCTGTCCGAGGGTAAAGTGCGCATCGGCCTTGGCGAGGTGGTAGTAGAAAAACCCGTCGTTGAGACGAAGTGCTTGCTCGTAGTGGCCGAGCGCGCGGGAAGGTTGCTCGGCTGCCATCTCGATGTCGCCGAGGATCGCCTCGGCCTGCGCCTCGTCGCGCAGTCTGTCGAGAGCGGTGTTGGCCTCGCGCCGCGCGAGACTGAGGTCGCCGGCCCTCAGCGCCTGGCTCGCCGCGTCGAGCGCCTCGTAGCCGGGGACGTCGCGCCTGAGGTTGGTCGTTGCGTTCTGATACGCCTCACGCCCCAGTGTTCCTGTCGGCGGGAGCGTCGCGGCCGTCGCCTGATTCGCGGCGACGCGCTCGGCCGAGGGCGGATGACTCGCGAACAGGCCAGCCAGCCAGCCGCCGTTGTCGCGAGCCTGAGACAGTCGGACGAAGGTCTGCTGCAGCTCGATGGCCGCGCGCGGGTCGTACCCGGCGCGAGACATGTAGCGCATGCCGTAGGCATCGGCTTCGAGCTCGGCCTCGCGGCCGTTGCGCATGTTGATGAGCTGGGCGCCGAGGCCCGCGGCGCCGACTGCGACGCCCGAGTAATCGCGGTCGCGGGTCGCAGCGGAAGCAATCAGGACGGCGCCTTGCAGCAGGATGCCGCGCTGCATCGCCTGGGCGCCGTGCCGGGCTGCGGCATGCACGATCTCGTGCCCGAGCACGGCGGCGAGCTCCGCTTCCGATTGCAGCTCGACCAGGAGGCCGCGGTTGACGGCGATCTTGCCGCCGGGCAGTGCCCAGGCGTTCGGGACCGAGCTGTTGATGACGACGAACTCGTAAGGCAGCGCCCGATCGCTGACGGCCGCGAGCCGGTTGCCGACGTCGCGCACGTAGCGCGTCAGCGCGGCATCGCGGACGTACTCGCCGCCCTGCATCTGCTGCGCCGGCTGATATTGCTGCGTGCCGATCGCGACCTCGTCCTCGGCGCTGACGATCGCGAGTTGCCGCTGCCCGGTCACGGGGTTGATCGTGCAGCCTGTGCCCGCGAGCAGGGCGACGATGCTCGCCGTAACCGACAGCCAGGTTCTCGCTTTTCTCACTGGCATCGCCTAGCCGCGACGGATGCCCGTGTGGGCGC
>JASFSD010000152.1:0-6313 GCA_050114575.1 Gammaproteobacteria bacterium
TGACAGTAATAGAAGGCCAGGCCCTTGCCGGTGCGCGGCGGTAACTGATCCCGGTTCCGCCAGTCGGAAACCTCGGCAACGCGGTTCAGCACGCCGTGGACGCGGCTGGTATCGAATGGCGGCTGCGCCACGCCGAAAGCCGGGGGAGGCGGATCGAAGACCTGCGGATCGCCGTACAGGTCGAGCCGGAAATCGAGCGGATCCTTGCCGCTGGCCTCGGCGACCTCATCCAGAAACGACTCGAAGACGTATGCGAGCGCATTGCTTCCGGGAGCTCGCATCGGTCCGGTCGGATGGCCGAGTGGCAGCACCGTGAAACCGTATTCGAGATTCGGCACGAAGCGTGCCGGGAATTCCGTCGCGGACAGATCTGCGCCGCTAGCCGGCTGGTCACCCTCGCGGTAGTTGATCGCGGCGAAGGTTACGAAATGGTCCTTGAATGCCGTCAGGTTTCCGTCGGCGTCGAGTCCGGCTTTGAAGTGATGGAAGCCGCCGGCCCGATACATGTCGTGCTGCAGATCCTGGCGCCGGTTCCAGACCAGCTTGATCGGCTCGCCGGCCATTTGCGCGATTACGGCCGCCTCGACCATGTAGTCGTTGGCGAGCCGCCGGCCGAAGCCGCCGCCACAGCGCGTCAGGTGGATCTTGATGTTTTCCGCGGGCACGCCGAGCGCCGCGGCAACCAGGCCTCGTCCGGCCTCGGGCATTTGCGTCGGCGCCCAGATTTCGACTTGGTCTCCCGTCACGCTGACCGTGCAGTTCTGCGGCTCGAGCGGTGCGTGCGACAGGAACGGATAGTCGTAGGACGCCTCGACGACGCGGGCGGCGTCGCCGAGCGCGGCTTCGGCATCGCCATCGGTGCGGACGATGCTGCCGGGTTGTGCAGTGGCGAGGGCAGAGGCCGACGCTGCCCACGCAGCGGTGCTCTGAGCGCTCGTCGGATTGTCCGCCCATTCGATCTGCAGCACATCGAGCGCCTTGTTCGCGACCCACCAGCTGTCGGCCACGATGGCCACGCCATCCTTGACCGCCATCTGCATGCCGTCGATCGACGCGGGCGTATCACTCCTGACGATGAACGCATTGACCACGCCGGGTATGGCTCGGATCTCGTCGAGATTGGCGCTGACGATCTTGCTGTCGTAGACGGCCGCTTTCTCGAAGACGGCATAGCGCATGCCGGGGATATCCACGTCGATACCGAATATGGGCTCGCCCTTGACGATCCTGTCCGTATCGACGCCGCGCGTCGACGTGCCGATAATCCGGTAGTCGTCCGGATTCTTCAGCGTGAGTGTCGACATGTCCGGCGGCGGTACGGCCGCAGCGGCCTCGGCCAGCTCGCCGTAGGACGCCGTCCGCCCGGACGGCGCGTGGCTCACGACGCCTGCGTCGGTCGTAAGCTCCGTGACGGGCACGTTCCAGCGCCCGGCAGCCGCCGTCAGCAGCATCTGCCGGCCGGCCGCGCCGACACGGCGCAGCGAATCCCAGTGCATCGGCGTTGCGAAGCTGCCGCCGGTGAATTGAGTCCCGTAGATCGGGTTATACATCGCCTGCTCGACATGCACATCGCTCCAGGCGACGTCGAGCTCTTCGGCGATCAGCATCGGCAGCATCGTGACCACGCCCTGGCCGATCTCCGGGTTCTTGGCCATGATCGTGGTGACGCCATCGGGTGCGATCCTAACGAATGGGCTGAGCTCACCAGCGCCTGCGGCCTGCGCCTTAGCCGACTTCGGCCAGCCGACGCTCAGCAGCAGTCCGCCGCCGGTCGCGACGCTCGCCACGATGAAACCGCGGCGCGAGAAGCTTTTCCTGGTCGCGTTCGATTCCAGCTCGCGTAATATCTGCTGATCCATGACTATGCCTCCGCCGTGTCGGTCGAAATGCCGGCCGCCTGCTTGATGGCCGCGCGGATGCGGTTGTAGGTCGCGCAACGGCAGATGTTGCCGTTCATCGCGACGTCGATTTCCTGATCGGTCGGTCGGGGGTTGCGCTCGAGCAGAGCGGTCGCGGACATGATCTGTCCGGCCTGGCAGTACCCGCACTGCATCACGTCGACGTCGAGCCAGGCGTTCTGGACTCTGCTCCCGACCTCGGTCTCACCGATCGACTCGATGGTCGTGACGGCGGCCGTGCCGAGGCTCGCGATCGGCGTGACGCAGGACCGCGTCGGCACCCCGTCGACGTGGACCGTACAGGCGCCGCACATGGCCATGCCGCAGCCGAACTTGGTGCCTTTGAGGTCCAGCTCGTCGCGCAGGACCCAGAGCAACGGCGTATCGCTGTCGACGTCGACGGTACGCTCTATTCCATTGACGGTGATCGTGTATTGCATGCCCGGCCGCTCCTGTATTTCCGTGGCGCCCATAATATGAGGCGCTGCCCACGGCGCCAATCTAACGCGGGCCGGGACGGGCGATCAAGGGCATTCGGCTTGAAACGAGCGGAAACGGCGTGGGATAGTCCGTGCTTTGGGGGTCAGGTTCGGGCCAGGTCATGAGTGGCACAGAAAACAACAACAGGGGGTCTTCCGGGCGGAAGGCCGTGACGGCGCTCGGCGTCATCGTCGTAATCGGGCTCGCGGTGCTCGCCTGGGCCGCCATTCGTCCGGGGCCGATGGACTTTGCCGGGGCGACGGTGACGCTCGCTGAATACGACGGCGATCCGACCGGTGTACCCGCCGATTTCGAGGGGTCCGGGGCGCTCGCGCGCGGGCAATACCTCGCCGAAGCCGCTGACTGCCTCGCCTGCCACACTGCTGAAGGCGGGGAAGCCTTCGCCGGGGGCCGGGCGTTCGGCACCGAGTTCGGCACGATCTATTCCCCGAACATCAGCCCGGATCCCGAGACAGGCATCGGCAACTGGACCGACGAAGACTTTCTCCGGGCGATGCACGAAGGAGTCGGTGCCGGTGGCAAGCGGCTGTATCCGGCGTTTCCCTATCCGGCCTACACGTATCTGACGACCGACGACGTGCTGGCAATCAAGACCTATCTGTTCAGCCAGCCGGCTGTCCGCAACGTCGCGCCGGAAAACACGCTCAGATTCCCATACAACCAGCGTGGGCTGATGGGGATCTGGGGCATGCTCTACAACCCGAACGAGCGCTTCGCACCCGTCGCCGATCGATCTTTGTCCTGGAATCGCGGCGCATACCTCGTCGAGGCGCTCGGTCACTGCGGAGATTGCCATACGCCGCGGACGCCGCTGCAGTCTTTGGACAATCGTCAGAAATTCGGCGGCGGATTCGCCGAAGGCTGGCGCGCATACAATCTGTCGAGTCACGAAACGTCCGGTATCGGGAACTGGAGCGCGGACGATCTCGAGCAGTATCTGAAGACGGGCCGTGCCGAGAATCGCGGCTCGGCTTTCGGGCCGATGGCCGAGGCGGTGCATCTGAGCTTCGCGAAGATGACGGATTCCGACTTGAGCTCGATCGTCGAGTACGTGCGGTCGGTGCCGCCCGTCGATACGCCCGATATGCCGGCGCCACGGCTGGAGCCCGCGGACCTCGATCCGCTCTCGGGTGTCCCGCCGTCCGAGAACCCGAGAGGCCTCGAAATCTTCTCCGGCGCCTGCGCCGGATGCCACGGCTGGACCGGGGAGAACGACCTCGTGCCGCATTCGACTTTTACGGGCAGCCGTTCCGTCAACGATCCGACGGCGACGAACGTCGCGCTTTCGATCCTGAATGGCGCGAGCTCGCTGGCCTCGCCGGATGGCGCCGTGGCGACGATGCCGGCATACGCTGATATCTATTCCGACGACGACGTTGCCGCCGTCGCGAACTATGTCGTCGCGCGCTTCGGTGCGACGCCGTCGGCGATTACGGCGGAGGAAGTCGCGAGGCTGCGCGAGGCCCACTGACGATCATGCCGTGCGCCCGTCACGGGCCAATAATGCGCGGCAGCCAGAGGGCCAGGTCCGGCAGCAGTATCAGCAGGAGCGTCAGCCCGACCGAAGCGGCAAGATAGGGGAGAACGCCGCGATAGATGGTCGTCAGACTGATGTCCGGGAGTTGCGAGCGGATGACGAAGATGTTGAGTCCCACCGGAGGGGTGATCAATCCCATTTCCGCGACGACGACGACAAGGATTCCGAACCAGACGGGATCGTAGCCGAGACCGACGACCAGAGGCAGGAAGACGGGCACCGTGATCAGAATCATGCTGACCGTCTCGAGCACGCAACCGAGACCCACGTAAAACGCGACAAGCACGAGAATGACGAAGGCCGCGGGGAGCCCCAGATCCGTTATCGCGGCGGCGAAGGTCACGGGCAGCTGAGTCAGCGCGATGAAACGCGCGAACATCAGGGCACCCAAAAAGACGAAAAAGAGCATCGCGCTGGTGAGAATCGCTTCATCCAGAGCGCGAATGAAGGCCCGAAAGCTCAGCGTTCTGGTGATCGCCGCGACCAGCGTCGTGAGACCCGCTCCGACCGCCGCCGCCTCTGTAGGGCTGAACCAGCCAGCGTAGATTCCACCGAGCGAGACGCCGAAGATCAGGAGCAGTTTCCACGTTTTCAGCAGGCCGGTCAGACGTGAGGCACGCGAACCGTCCGATTGAATCGAGGGAGCTACCTCGGGACGCAGTCGCGCCGTGATCTTTGCCACGACGACACAGAGCAGCGTCAGAATGAGACCGGGAATCAGGCCCGCCGCGAAGAGATCCGGTACCGACTCCTCTGCGAGCAGCGCATAGATGATAAGAATGACCGACGGCGGAATCAGGATGCCGAGCGTCCCGCCGGCCGCGACGGTGCCGGCGGCAAATCCATCGGCATAGCCGGCGCGCCGCATTTCCGGGATGGCAACCCGCGTCATCGTCGCGGCCGTTGCGATGGAGGATCCGCAGATTGCGCCGAACATGGCGCAGGTCCCTATCGTCGCGCTCGCGAGGCTCGCGGACGCCCGCGGGCGGGCGAGCCGTCTCGACGCTTCGTAGAGTTCGGCAGCCATTCCCGACGCCGATGCGACGGTGCCCATCAGAACGAAGAGGGGGATCACCGTGAAAGAATAGCCTCGCACCAGCTCGCCCGGAATCGCTGACAGGATGAAAGTGGCGGACGTGAGGCCGTCGAGGGAAGCGTAGCCGGCAAATCCGGCAATGGCGAGCGCAATTGCGATCGGCACGCGCAGCGCCATAAGCAGCAGCAGCCCCCCCAGGAGGAGCAGGCCGATAAATTCGCCGCTCATGCGGCCGGCCGGTTCTGCCAGAGGACAGCGGCCCGAATGGCCAATAGAACCACCGAGGCGGCATAGCCGACGACGACGGCCGCCCAGAACCACGTATACGGGATGCCGAGGTCAGTCGTCTGATCGCCCCATTCCATCGTGTCCAGAAACTCCGAAACGGCGAGCCATGCGAGCCACGCCATCAGCAAGAGCACGATCCACGTATTCGCGAGCTCAATCGTCGCCAGGCGGCCGCGCGATACGAACAGCTCGATCAGCTCCACGCCGACATGCGCACCGGTCCAGAAGGCGGCGGCAATTCCGGCGAAGGCCGACCAGGCCAGGGCGAGCTCAGCCAGTTCGATGATTCCCGGGATCGGCAGCCCGAGCAGGTGCCGCCCGACAATATCTCCGATTGTTAACAGGCACATCGCGACAACGGCAATGCGCGCGACCATGAACAGCGGCGTGACAAGCCAGCGTTGTGCCGAATTTTCGAGGCGGGAAACGACCGGCGATGTCGTGTCCGTCACTCGCGGTATCTCGCGGCCAGCTCTAGCATGAGCTCGTATGCCGCCCGGGCATCGGCGCCCGCACTCTCGCGCTCAGACACAACGGTCTCCGCCACCGAGGCGGCAATGCGGCGGAACTGCTCCATCGCGGCATCGTCCGGGACGTGTATCTCGGCGCCGCCTTCGATCAGTGCCTGCTTTCCCGGGCCATTCAGGCCGTCCCAGATCGCACCGACTCTTGCTTCGATGCCTGCCAGGCTATCGGTTATCAGGGATTTGAGATCACCGGGCAGCCGGTCCCAGCTTCGCGGGTTCATCACCATGCCGAAGCTCGTGACATAGGCATTGACCTCGGCGACGTCGCCCACCAGGCCGCCGAGCTGGAAGGCGATGCCGGCGCCGCCGTAGTCGATGAGCACGCCATCGACGACTCTGCGCTGCATCGCTTCCGCAATTTCAGAGGGGGGCAGTCCGACCGAGTCCGCGCCGAGCTGGTCGAGAAATACCTTGGCCGTGGCCGACGGGAAGCGGATGCGAAGACCTGCCACATCGGCCGGGGTCATGATCGTCTTGTCAGCCGTATGGATCTGAGCCGGCTGGTGAGTGAACAGGTAGAGAACCT
>JASFSD010000153.1:0-6297 GCA_050114575.1 Gammaproteobacteria bacterium
AAGAGAGAATGATGCAGTCGGCACCGGACTCGAAAGCTTCACGACGGATCGCATCGCCTCGCGGCCAGTCCCAGACGGCTTTGGAGACGACGTCGATTCCGCGGTCCTCGAGCGCCTTGACGTAGGCGCCGGCCTTTTCCGCCTGCTCGTCGATCAGCCGCTGCCGCAGCGAAGCGTAAATTTCGGAATTGCCGAGATAGCCATCGAGATTCGGCTCGTGGACGATCGTCAGCAACTCCACCGCCGTCGATTCGTCGGCAAGTTCGATGAGCCGCGCGATGGCGGCGTCCGTTTCGGGCTTGGAGCCCACTACCAGGAGTATCTTGTTCATCTGCGTTTGACCCGCTGCCAGCTGCGCGCCGACGATCGGCCCTGACGCCAGCCATGGTAAGGATGTCGAGCCAGTAGTTTCTTGTCGCGAAACGCGAAGATCAAGAGCATGCCGGCGACGAACCCGCCGACGTGCGCCCAGAAGGCGGTGCCGCCTCCCGATCCGCCGAGCGACACGAACCCGCTCAATAATTGAATGAGCAGCCAGTAAGCCAGCATGAAGACAGCCGGCACTGCCAGTATCGTGAAGAAAAACCCAAGAAATACAAGCATATGAACGTGAACCCTCGGGTAGAGTACGATGTACGCGCCCATCACGCCGCCGATCGCACCGGAGGCACCGATCATCGGCACGGCGGAATCCGGGTTGCTCACGACCTGGAACGCAACGGCGGCGAATCCACACAGCAGATAGAACGCGATGAATCGGAACGTCCCCATCGCGTCTTCGACATTGTTGCCGAATATCCAGAGAAACCACATGTTGCCGATGATGTGCATCCAGCCCCCATGCATGAACATCGACGTGATCGGTCGATGCCAGCCGGGACCGCTACCGAGCATGCATTCCAAGCCATTGCCCAACGGCACGGTAACGTCGGCGGGCGCCAGTTGCAGCAGCTTGGCCGGCACGAGCCCGTACTGACAGATCGAGCTTGCCAGCGGCAGGGTCGCACCCAGCCCCTGGACGAAGACCCAGACGACCACGTTCAGGCCGATGATGACGTAGGTCGCATACGGCGTGAGGATCTGCGGATTGTCGTCGCGAATCGGGAACATGCGTCGCGGAGAGTACTGGCTGCCCCAGCCGGGGCGCAAACTGTTACATTCGCGGCATGAGAGCGATGCAGCTGACTGCAGTCGGCCCCATGTCCGAGCACCGCAATCCGCTCGAGGCCGTCGAGCTTCCGGATCCGGTGCCAGGGCCGGGCGAAGTCCGGATTCGGCTCGCAGCCTGCGGGGTCTGTCACACCGAGCTCGACGAGATCGAAGGCAGGACGGCTCCGCCGTCGCTCCCGATCATCCCGGGACACGAGGCAGTGGGTTACGTCGATGCGCTCGGCCCAGCGACCCATCGGCACGGCGTCGGCGACCGCGTAGGCGTCGGCTGGATCCACGACTCCTCCGGTGGCGACGCCGAGAACCTGAGCCCGGCATTTCGCGCGACCGGCCGCGACGCCAATGGCGGCTACGCCGAATTCATGACGGTGCCGGAGTCGTACGCCTTCAGGCTGCCGGATCGTTTCAGCGCTGTCGAGGCCGCGCCCCTGCTCTGCGCCGGCGCCGTCGGCTATCGCGCGCTCAAGCTTACAGGGCTCGCGGACGGCGAAGCGCTCGGCCTGACCGGATTCGGCGGCTCCGCGCATCTCGTGCTGCAATTCGCACGTCATCACTATCCGAATTCCCCGACTGCCGTGTTCGCGCGCGACCCGGCCCAGCGGGAGCTCGCGCTGTCCCTCGGTGCCGATTGGGCCGGCGCAACCGAGGAGCGTGCGCCGATGCAGCTCGATGCCATCATCGACACGACACCGGCCTGGCTGCCCGTCGTCGAGGCCCTGGCCAACCTGAAACCGCGGGGGCGTCTCGTCATCAATGCGATTCGCAAGGAAGACGCCGACAAGGAATCGTTGCTCGGGATCCGGTACGAGACGCATTTGTGGCAGGAGAAGCGGATCCAGAGCGTCGCCAACGTGACCGCGGCCGACATCGCGGAGTTTCTGCCGCTGGCCGCCGACGTGCCGCTGAAACCCGAAATCGAGGTCTATCGATTCGACGATGCCAACCAGGCGCTGCTCGATCTTCGCTTCGCGCCGATACGTGGCGCGAAAGTGCTGGTCTTCGGTGACGCGACGGTCTGATTCCCGCGTCTGGCGCGAGTCAGCGAAACCTGTTCGACTCAGCGAAACAGCTGCTGAGCGAAGTCGTTGAGATAGTCCCGCCAGTTCATCCAGGTGTGACCGCCCCCGGACTCGTGATAGGTCACGTCGAATCCGTAACCTTCGAGCATCTCGACGGTGGCCTTGGCCGTGTCGAGCAGAAAATCCTCGTCACCGATCCCAAACCAGAAATATTCGAGCCCCGACTTCAGCGATGCGCTCTCGAGCGCAGCCTTGTGCTCGGACTCGAAACTGTCGTCGTCGTTGATCCCGAACACGCCCGAGCTGAACACGCCGACGTAACCGAATTCGTCGAGATCCGACATGGAGATTTCCAGCGTGTGCGCACCGCCCATCGACAGCCCGGCGATCGCCGTGTCGGCGCGTCCCCGGCGGACCCGATAGTTGGCCTCGATATAGGGTTTGATGTCGCGGGCAAACTCGTCGGCAAATTCGGTAATCTGCATGCCGCCGGGACCGCCAGCCGGCGTCGGCTGGTGACCGTGCGGCATGACGACGATCATCGGCACGGCGTCGCCGCTCGCCAGCAGATTGTCCATGATGAATCCGGCACGGCCTACGGTAGACCACGAGTCATCACTGTCGCCGGCGCCATGGAGCAGATAGAACACGGGGTAGCGGCGACCGCCGGCCTCGTACCCCGGCGGCGTATAGACATGCATGCGCCGATGCTGGCCTAGCGTCTCCGACCAGTAAGTCACCGTGCTGACTGCCCCGTGTGGCACACGTTGCGTATCCATGAAGGCATGTCCCGGCACATGAAAAAGGCTCCAGGCGTTGCCGTTCGACTGACTCGTGAGGCGGTTACTGGGATCGAGCGTCGACACTCCGTCGACGTTGAAGTTGTAGCGAAACGCGCCGGGCTCCAGCGCTTCGAGTGTGACTTCCCAGACGCCTTCGCCGTTACGCATGAGCTCCATGCCGACGCCTGGATTCAGGCCGGGGATGTCGCCGCCGCTCGTCAGACGGACCGACTCCGCCTCGGGCGCCCGGAGCCTCAGGATGACGTCGCCTGTGCCCGTCAGCTCCGGCGATGTCACGGGGGCGGGCCCGCGGAATTGCGCGCTTGCCGCCCCGCTTGCCAAAAGAGCCGCGACGAAGCAGAACCTACGCGTAGCGCTGGTCATGATGATCTCCCAGGTTTCCCCCCTGAACGACGACCAGTCTAGAAGCAGCCGGGACAGGACCGCAAGCATTGTGGTCACTCGAGCCAGGCGCGACAATGCGCTCTCCGACGACAACCGGCGAACAGGAACGACAAGGAAAGCTCGGGTGTCCGCGCGATTTATCGAAGCACTTAAGAAGAAGCCCCTGCTGCCCCTGCTCACGGCAGAGGCGCCTTCTGCCGCGCTCGGAGCAGCCCGCGCCCTGAACGCCGGCGGCATCCCCGCAGTCGAGGTCGGGCAGCGGACGGATTCGTCACTCGAATCGCTGCGGGTCATCGCCAGCGAGGCGCCCGAGCTCATCGTCGGTGCCGGAACGGTACTGTCGGCCGCAGACGCGATTGCCTGTATTGAGGCCGGCGCCGAATTCATCGTCTCGCCCGGTCTGGACGAGGCGGTGATCGGCGCGGCCGGATCACGCGGAGTGCTTGCCATACCCGGCATCATGACGCCGACCGAGCTGCAACACGCCCATCGGCTAGAGCTCGGGATAGTGAAGTTCTTTCCGGCGGCGTCGGCCGGAGGAGTCGATAGCCTGAAGTCGCTCGCGGCAGCATTCCAAAGGACCCGTTTCATTCCAACCGGCGGCATTTCAGTAGCAGACCTTTCCGATTACCTTGCGATCGATGCGGTGCTTGCCTGTGGCGGCAGCTGGATGACGCCAGCCGATGCCATGGCCAGCGGCGACTTCGCGCGGCTCACTGAGCTCGCGACTAACGCACTGGCCATCGCGACCCAGGCACGAGGGATTTGAACGCGTCATGGAGAGAATCGTCACGCTCGGCGAGATCATGTTGCGTCTCAAGGCGCCCGGTCACGAACGACTACTGCAGTCACCCTCATTCGAGGCGACCTTTGGCGGCAGTGAGGCCAACGTCGCCGTTTCGCTCACGCATTTCGGCATGGCTGCGTCGTTCGTCACGTCACTCCCCGACAATGCGATAGGCGATGCAGCGCTGGCCGAGCTCAGGCGCTTCGGCGTCGACGTCAGCAATGTCGTCCGATCGGGAGACCGCGTCGGCATCTATTACCTCGAAGCGGGAGCGGATCAACGGCGGACGCGCGTCGTCTACGATCGAACCGGCTCGGCCATTGCCGAAGCGTCACCGCAGAGTTTCGACTGGGCGGCAGTGTTCGAGGAGGCCGACTGGTTTCACATCTCGGCCATTACGCCCGCACTCAGCGAGCAGGCTGCCGCCCTGTCTCTGGAGGCCTGTCGGCAGGCCCGGGCGCACGGCGTTCGAATCTCCTGCGACTTCAATTACCGCGCCATGCTCTGGCGCTATGGCCGGGCAGCACCTGAGGTCATGAGCCCGATCGTCGAGCTCGTCGACGTCGGCATCGCCAACGAGGACAACTGCCGCCGCTCGCTCGGCATCCATTTCGATTCTGATCGCGCAGGTGCCGGCATCGATCGCTATGAGCAGCTGGCAGAACGGGTCATCGAGCGATTCCCGAACCTCGAGACGCTCGCGCTGACCATCCGAGAAACTCAAAGCGCCGACCGCACGCGCTGGTCGGCCTGTTTGCGGAGCGACGGCAAGTTCGTCACTGCGCCGGAATATCAGATCGAGGACATCGTCGATCGCGTCGGTGGCGGCGATGGCTTCGCGGCCGGGCTGATTTACGGGCTGCTTCGAACCGAAAACCGGGCCGATGCGCTGGCTTTCGCGACTGCAGCAGGCTGCCTCAAGCACTCGATCTCCGGCGATTTCAATCGTGTCAGCGCCGAAGAGGTGCTGGAGCTCGTCGCCGGCGATGCGACGGGAATCGTGCAGCGCTGATGGGCGGATTCCTCGCCGAAGACTTCCTGCTCGGCAGCGAGGCTGCACGCCGTCTGTACTTCGACCATGCGATGGACGAACCCATCTACGACTATCACAGCCATCTCGACCCGCGCTGGATTGCGAGCGATCATCGCTTCGACAATCTGACGGAAATCTGGCTCGACGGCGATCATTACAAGTGGCGCGCGATGCGCGTCGCCGGAATCAGCGAAGAGCTCATCACCGGCATGGCGGATCCGCGAGCAAGGTTTCTCGCGTTCGCGAGCGTGGTTCCGCAGTGCATCGGGAACCCGATCTACCACTGGGTCCATATGGAGCTCAGAAAGCCTTTCGGTATCGAGACACTGCTCGATGCCTCCACGGCAGACACCATATGGAAGCTGGGTCGGGAACGTCTCGCGGAAACGCAGTTCAGCGCTCGAGGCCTGCTCGAGCAGTTCGACGTCCGCATGATCGGCACCACCGACGACCCGGCCGACCCGCTCGATAATCACGCGAGCATCGCGTCGGACCCGGATTTCGACATCGCCGTACTGCCGACCTGGCGGCCGGACATCCTGTTCAAGCCGGAACGAGACGATTTCGTCGACTGGATCGAGACGCTCGCCGAAGCGGCAGACACTTCGATCCGCAACTATGCAGATCTGCTCGAGGCGCTGACGCGCCGCCTCGACGACTTCGACGCTCATGGTTGCGTCAGCGCAGACCACGGCTTCGATCACCTGACATTCACCGGGAATGCAGGCGCGCCGGAGACAGTTTTCCAAAGCCGACTCGAGGGCAACCGGCCCGGCAGCGAAGAGCTCGTCAGTTGGCGGAGTGCTCTCGCCATCTGGCTCGGCAAGCAATATGCGGCACGCGGCTGGGTCATGCAGCTGCACATCGGTGCGCAACGCGACAACAACTCGCGCATGCTCGAGCAGCTGGGACCGAACTCGGGCTTCGACTCGATCGGTGATACGAACTATGCCGAACCGCTGGCTGCGTTTCTCGATGCACTGGACCGTGAGGCATCGCTGCCCAGAACCATCCTTTACGGACTCAACCCCCGCGACAACGAAATGCTGGCAACGATGGCGGGAAACTTTCCAGGCGACGGCGAGCCCGCCAAGATTCAGT
>JASFSD010000154.1:0-6283 GCA_050114575.1 Gammaproteobacteria bacterium
CAGCATCGAGTACAAGCTGTTTCGCGACGAGAAACGCGCCCATCACGATGTCGAGGAAGACGTCCAGGCCGGCGAGCTGCCCGTCGGCTAGGCGCCCCGGCGATCGCTGGGAACGGGCCGATTAACCCGCCGTAACTGGCCCGCAGGCGGCCGGCGCGCTATCGTCGTTCGTGAGGGACTCCAGGCGGGGCGGGGTATGGCGGCGGCTGCACGAAATTCTCGATTCCTGATGACCCTCCTGGCGGTCGGCCTCGCTGTCGCTGCCGTATTCGTTCTGAGCAGCCGGGACCGGTCGCCTGGCAGCTCGCGCACGCCAGATCAGACTTCCGCGTCGGAATCTGCAACCCGCGCCTCAGGCCCAGGGCAGGCGTTGCGCCTGCCCGGCGACACCGGTGCCGACGCGGCAGACTCCGCCGCATCGCGTGCCGCAACGAGTCCGGCTGCCGGCGACGTCGACGGTCAATCCAGCGCGACTGAGGATCCATCTCGGGTACCGATCGCCGTGCCTGCCGACTTCGTCGAAGTGTTCGAGCGCAGCGAGGATCTCGCCGCGTTTCACGCCGCGCTCGAGAGTGAACCGGAGGATTCTGCCTGGGCGCTCGGCGTTGAGCAGTATCTCGAGAGCCACTTCAACGGCACGCTCGATCTATCCGAATGGCGCGTTCAGTTGATCGAGTGCCGCTCGATGTCGTGTGAAATCCTCGCGACCGGCTACGGCGAAGACTCCATGCGTGGCTGGATGCAGAGCGTGGCCCAGCTATTCGAGGACGAGGAGCAGTTCAAGGCGCTCATGCGTGGGACCGGGATGGGGTCCTGCGGCGGCAGCGATCTGGCGCCGGGCGTGTTCGCCGTCAATTGCACGATCAGGCGTACCGACGAGGAGCCTCCCTCGAGCACCGAAGCCGAGGTCTTTCCAATCGACACACCCTATCCCGACGAAGTCAGCGTCGATCCTCTGTCCGTTGCCGATATCGTCACGCCGGCGATCGAGTCGGACCGCGTGGTCTTCGATTTGCATCGTCGGCTCGAGCAGGAGTCGGTCGACTATGCCTGGGCCGGCTACGTCGAACCTTTGATCAACGACTTTCTCGGTGGCCTCGATCCCGAGCGCGGGCTGGGCCTGCTCGACGTCACCTGCCGATCCACGCTCTGCGAGGTTCAGATGGTCGCGCGCGACGAAGATGTCGCGATGGTCGAATGGGTGACGACTATGCTCGATTTTCTCAGAACCGACGGGCACGACCTGGTTCCGGCCGGTGGTAACGAGGCCACCATCGATGACGGCGGGCAGATCGGAATCGTCTGGTTTCTCGAGCGCTTGCCTGGCGAGTGAGCGGCGGACCGCGGATCTGACGGCGGCCGGGCTAACCGGCTAACCGACGAGCGCGAGCAGCACGCCGGCCGCGACGGCCGAGCCGATGACGCCGGCGACATTCGGCCCCATGGCGTGCATCAGCAGGAAGTTGCTGTGGTTCGACTCGAGGCCGACCTTGTTGACGACACGAGCGGCCATCGGCACCGCGGAGACGCCGGCGGCCCCAATCAATGGATTGACCTGGCCGCCGGTGAGCCGGCACATGAGCTTGCCCATGAGGACGCCTGCGGCCGTGCCGATCGAGAATGCGATTGCGCCGAGCGCCAGGATGCCGAGCGTCTCGAGGGTCAGGAACGCTTCGGCGCTGAGCTTGGAGCCGACGGCGAGCCCTAGAAAAATGGTGACCGTATTGATGATTTCGTTCTGGGCTGCCTTGCTCAGCCGCTCGACGACCCCGCATTCGCGCAACAGATTGCCGAAGGTCAGCATACCGACCAGCGGCACCGCTTCGGGCAGGAGCAATGCCGTGACCAGCAGCACGGTCAGCGGAAACAGGATGCGCTCGAGGCGGGACACCGGCCGCAGCTGCTGCATGACGATCTGGCGTTCGGACTCGCTCGTCAGCGCGCGCATGATCGGCGGCTGAATGATCGGCACCAGCGCCATGTAGGAATACGCAGCGACGGCAATCGCGCCGAGCAGCTCCGGCGAAAGCCTCGAGGCCAGAAAGATTGCCGTTGGCCCATCCGCACCGCCGATGATGCCGATCGCAGCCGCATCGGCGAGGCTGAAATCGAACCCGGGGATGCCGTTCAGGGCCAGCGCTCCGAGCAGCGTGCAGAAGATGCCGAACTGTGCGGCGGCGCCGAGCAGCAGCGTCTTGGGGTTGGCGATCAGCGCGCTGAAATCGGTCAGCGCGCCGACGCCCATGAAGATCAGCAGCGGAAACACACCCGTGTCGATGCCGACATGGTAGACGTACCCGAGCAGACCTTCGGGACCCGCGATGCCGGTGACGGGAATGTTGCTGAGAATTGCGCCGAAGCCGATCGGGACGAGCAGCAGCGGCTCGAATTTCTTGTAGATGGCGAGGAAGAGCAGCAGCCCGCCGACGAGGATCATCGCGACCTCGCCGAAGGCGAAGTTCGCGAGCCCGGTCGAGGCCCAAAGCTCCCTGATGCCGCTGTCCACGGGGCGCCTTACCGCTAGCTCAGGTCGAGCAGCTTGTGACCGAGCTCGACCGTATCGCCTTCGCTGACGGCGATATCGGCAACCTGCCCGGCGCGCGGCGATCGCACCTCGGTTTCCATCTTCATCGCTTCGAGAATGATCAGGACCTCGCCGGCCTGCACCTGTTGCCCGGGCTTGACGAGTATCTTGAAGATATTGCCCGCGAGCGGGGCGCCTACCGGTTCCAGTGAGCTGGCCGCCGCGGGTGCGGGCGCTGGTGCAGCTGCTGTCTGAGCGGCGCCGCCCTGCGGCGAAATCGAGCTGATGGCGCCGCCTGGCGCGACCTCGACATCGTATGCCTGGCCATTGACGGTCACGCGGTATCGCTCGGGCCCGCCGGTGTCGGCCGGGGCGGGCTGCGGTGCTTTCGCAGGAGCGGGCTCGGTGCCGTCAGGCGGTGGCTCGAAAGCGTCGGGATTGTTGCGGTTCTCGAGGAATTTCAGCCCGATCTGCGGGAACAGCGCGTAGGTCAGAACGTCCTCGACGCCGTGATACTCGATGCCCTTGTCCGCGGCCTTCTGTTCCAGGTCGTCGGTCAGGGTTGCGAGCTCGGCGTCGATGAAGTCGGCCGGACGCGCCGAGATCGGCTTCTCGCCCTCGAGCACGCGTCCCTGCAGGTCCTTGTCGACCGGAATCGGCGTCGCGCCGTACTGTCCCCTGAGTATCGCCTGCGTTTCCTTGGTGATGTTCTTGTAGCGCTCGCCGAGCAGCACGTTGAGCACGGACTGAGTGCCGACGATCTGCGAGGTCGGGGTCACGAGAGGGATGTAGCCGAGGTCCTTGCGCACCCGCGGAATTTCCTTGAGCACCTCGTCGAAGCGGTCACCGGCCCCCTGATCGCGAAGCTGCTTTTCCATGTTGGTCAGCATGCCGCCGGGTACCTGGGCGACGAGAATGCGCGCGTCGACGCCCCGCAGACTGCCTTCGAACTGAGCGTATTTCTTGCGTACCACGCGGAAGTAATCGGCGATCTCGTCGAGCAGATTCAGATCGAGCCCGGTGTCGCGCTCGGTACCCTGCAGGATCGCGACGACCGATTCGGTCGCCGAGTGACCGTAGGTCATGCTCATCGAGGAGATCGCCGTGTCGAGCATGTCGATGCCCGCTTCCGTGGCCTTGATATTGGTGACCGTGCTCATGCCCGTCGTCGCGTGGGACTGCATCGCGATCGGAATGCTGCAGGTTTCCTTGAGCCGCGAGACGAGCTCGAAGGCGACGTAGGGCTTCAGGAGCCCCGCCATGTCTTTGATGCAGATCGAGTGGCAGCCCATGTCTTCGAGCTGCTTGCCCATGTCGACCCAGAGATCGAGCGTATGCACGGGGCTCACGGTATACGACATCGTGCCCTGCGCATGCTTGCCGCACTTGATTGTCGCCTTGATGGCGGTCTCGAGATTGCGGAAGTCGTTCAGCGCATCGAAGATGCGAAAAACATCCATGCCGTTCTCGGCGGACTTCTCGACGAACGCCTCGACGACGTCGTCGGCATAGTGGCGGTATCCGAGAAGGTTCTGCCCCCGGAGCAACATCTGCTGCGGCGTGTTGGGCATGTGCTTCTTGATCTGGCGCAGCCGCTCCCACGGATCTTCGCCGAGGTAACGGATGCAGGCATCGAAGGTGGCGCCGCCCCAGCTCTCCATCGACCAGTAGCCGACCTTGTCGAGCTTGTCGAGCATCGGCAGCATGTCTTCGAGTCGAAGCCGCGTGGCCAGAAGTGATTGATGCGCATCGCGCAGGACCAGTTCCGTTAGCTTCAGCGGCTGACTCATACAATAAACCTGCTATTTTCGTTTCTTGTGCGCCGCGATCGCGGCACTGATTACGCTGACGAGTTCCTGTTGCGGCACGGGACCCGTTTGGCCGGCAGCCGGTACGGATGCCGCGGGTTCGGGAGAGGCCGGCAGTCGGCCCTCGATGGCGCGACTGAGTGCGGACATGCCGCGAATGATGAAGACCATTGCCGTCAACAGCACGAACACGACGCCCATGCCAATGGCGGTGACATTCAGTCCGGCCTGTAACAGTTGCGACATCATCGGTCCTCGGAAGGGGCGAGATTATAGAACCTATCTCCGTATCCCGCATGGCCCTCGAGTGTCCGCCGCGGGTTGCTCGGGAAAGTCCAGCGTCAAGGGTCAGGATCCTGCGATCGGTCGCCGGCCTCGAGTGGCGTTGACTTGGCATCGCGGCGGGCATACCGTCGCGCTATGTCCAGAAAGGTCGTGCACAAGCTCCGGGGTCGCCCCACCAGCGACGGCGCCGGCGTTCGAATGACGCGCGTGATCGGCACGCCGGCGCTCGATCACTTCGATCCTTTCCTGCTGCTCGACGAGTTTCGGTCCGACGATCCGAACGATTACATCGCGGGCTTTCCCGACCATCCGCACCGGGGGTTCGAGACCGTGACTTACATGCTGGCCGGGCGCATGAAGCACGGTGACAACCAGGGCAATACCGGCCTGTTAGGGCCGGGCAGCGTGCAGTGGATGACGGCCGGCCGCGGGATCGTGCATTCCGAGATGCCGCAGCAGGTCGATGGTCTGATGTGGGGGTTTCAGCTCTGGGTAAACCTGCCGGCATCGGACAAAATGACCGCGCCCCGCTACCAGGACATTCAGGGCGAGGATATTCCGGAGGTCAGCCTCGGCAACGGCGTCGAGGCGAAAGTCATCGCCGGAGAGCTCGGTGGTGTTGCCGGTGCGGTCAGCCACGTTGCAACTGATCCGATCTACTACGACCTGCATTTCGAGGCTGGTGCCGAGCTGACCGTTCCGTTGCCCGAAGGGCACAACGCGTTCCTCTATGTATACGATGGCCAAGTGGCAGCAGGGCCCGAAGACGCAGCATCGCGGGTCGACCGCGGCGAGATCGCGCTGCTGAGTCATGGCGACTCAATCGCGCTGGCCGCCGGTAACGGCCCCTGCCGGCTCATACTCGTTGCCGGGCGGCCGTTGAACGAGCCGATCGCACGTTACGGGCCGTTCGTCATGAATACGGCCGCCGAGATCCAACAGGCATTCATCGACTACCAGTCGGGTCGGCTCTAGCGGCACGCTGCGCGATCACGATTCCGACGCCCCCAAGCACGGCGACCGAAGCAAGGACCAACCGGGTCGTGACAGTTTCCGACAGGAGCAACACGCCGAGAGCCGCCGCAATGGCTGGCACAGTCAGCTGCACAGTGGCCGCCTGCGTCGCTGTCAGTCGCGGAACTGCCGTATACCAGACGACGTAGCCTAGCCCCGAGGTGATACCTCCCGATGCGGCGGCAAGTGACACGCCGCTCAGGTTCCAATCGCGGGTTCCCGCCATCACCAGGCTGACCGCGAGCGCTAACGGCGTCGCGAGTAGGAAATTTCGGGTTGTTCGCTGAACGGGCTCCGATTGCCTCCTGCCGAGCAGGGTATAGACGCCCCAGGCGATGCCCGATGCCGCCATCAGCATGGCGCCGACGGCGTCCGGTGCCGCGAGCCCCGGTGCGACCAGCCAGATCAGCCCGATTACTGCCAGACCGAGGCCGGTCCAAGACAATGCGGTCAGTCTTTCGCCAGAGCGCACGGCCCAGACGATCATCGTCGCCTGCACGGCGCCGAACAGGATCAGCGCGCCGGTTCCAGCGCTGAGCGAGACGTAAGCGAACGAGAACGAAACCATATAGCCGAACAGCATTGCGGCCGGAAGCCAGTCCGCGCGCGAAGGTGTCAGCTGGCCGTGCCGGACCAGCACGATGCACGCAAG
>JASFSD010000155.1:0-6283 GCA_050114575.1 Gammaproteobacteria bacterium
CTTCGGCCGTCGCCCAGAGGGCATCACCAATAGCGAGTTCGACACCGTTCTCCGTAAACCGGACATCGGGAGCGAGCGGTGCACGGTGCGGCTCTCGGTTGACGAGCGCATCGAGGTAGCGGTCGGCGAACTGCAGCAGGCATTCTCGGCCGCAGATCACACGAAACTCGGAAGCGGGTGTCGACGGTTGGGCGCTGGTCGACGATGCGACGACGAGCAAAGCCGCCGCGAGACCCAAGCGGAGAAGACGCAAGAAGGACATGTCAGGCACCATCAGTCGTCGTAGTGATACGGAATCTCGCCCCAGACCTCGCAATCGTATACGTCAGCCTCGAAACGCGTCGGCGCATTGAACCCTCGCGCGAGAAACATCGGATGGTCACGAAAATCGACCGCCATGCTCTCCCCCTTTTCTGCCCGGGCTGTCGCCGATTCTAGACCCAAGCAGAGCGCGCAACAAACCAGTCCGCGCCGTCGGCGGGCCGGACCGAAGACCGGGTTTTACTTCAGGTCCTCGAGACTGTCGACGTAAACCAGACCCTCGTTCTCGAGACGCTCACGCATGCTGTAGATGTCGAGGCCCAGCTCGCCGGACGCGAGCCGCTGGCGTTTGGCTTCTTCATTCTCGGTCCGCTTGCGCGCTCCGTCCGTAGCGGCTTCGACGTCTTTCCGCGCCACGACCACAACGCCGTCATCGTCGGCAACGATGACGTCGCCCGGCGTCACGAGCTGGCCCGCGACGACCACGGGTATGTTGACGGACCCGACGGTCTCTTTGACCGTGCCCTTTGCCGAGATCGCCTTGCTCCATACCGGGAAACCCATCTCCTGCAGGTCCCGGACATCACGCACACCGGCGTCGATGACCAGGCCGCGGGCTCCGCGCGCCATGAACGAGGTTGCCAGCAGGTCGCCGAACATTCCGTCAGTATTGGGCGCACTGACGGCCACTACGACGATGTCGCCGGGCCGAATCTGCTCGGCAACGACGTGCATCATCCAGTTGTCGCCCGGGTGAGCGAGCACGGTGACTGCGCTGCCTGCGATCCGCGCTCCCGGATAGATCGGCCGGACGTACGGCTGCAGCAGTCCAGTCCTCCCCTGCGCCTCATGCACGGTCGCGACGCCATAGGTCGCGAGCTCGTCGATGAGCGCGGAATCCGCCCGCTCGACATTTCGTACGACGACTGTGTCCAATCTATTCTCCTTACCGTCTACCGTTCCCAGACGCCTTCAAGATAGGCGCGAAAGTTCTCGCCGAGCTCCGGATGCCGCAACGCGTACTCGATGGTGGCACGCAGGTAACCGATTTTGCTGCCGCAGTCGTATCGCGTGCCGGCGAACGGCAGCACCGATACGTTCTCCCTCGGCAGGAGCGCGGCAATGCCGTCGGTCAGCTGAATCTCACCGCCCGCGCCCCGGCCGGTCTGTTTGAGCTCTTCGAAAATCGCGGGCGTCAGGATGTAGCGGCCGACGACGGCAAGATTGGACGGAGCTTCTTCCGGGTCCGGCTTCTCGACAATACGCGTGACGTTCATGACACCGTCGTCTTTCTCGTCGACGGCGACGATGCCGTAGCTTCCCGTCTGATCTTTGGGCACGGTTTCTACTCCGAGCACGCTCGCCCCGTGCTGATCGAAATGCCGCCGCATCTGCTCCAGGCAGGGAACCTCGCTGTGAATCAGGTCGTCGGCCAGATGGACGTAGAACGGCTCGTCGCCGACCGCGGGTTCAGCACAAAGCACGGCGTGGCCGAGCCCGAGAGGAATACCCTGGCGGATGTAGATGCAGCTGACCCCCTGAGGAACGATTTCGCGAACGAGCTGCAAGAGATCGTGCTTGCCGGATTTTTCGAGCGTGGTCTCCAGCTCGAAATCGACATCGAAGTGATCCTCTATGGCGCGCTTCGACGCGCCGGTCACGAAGACCAGCTTGGTGGCGCCCGCGGCAAGCGCCTCTTCGACGGCATACTGGATCAGCGGCTTGTCGACGATCGGCAACATCTCTTTCGGCGATGCCTTGGTTGCCGGCAGAAAGCGGGTCCCTCGACCCGCTACGGGAAAAACAGCCGTCTTGATCGACGCCATCAGGCGATCTCCGTCTGCAAAGAATGGGCGCATGATACTGCACCCGACGCGTTCCGATCGCCGTTCGAGATTGTGTTGAATAGAGAGGAGCCCGGGCCGTCGAGACCCGGGCCCTCCGGTCGCACGACGGAAAGGGCCTAGTCAGACCTCTCCTCGTTGTCGCCAACGAGTATGTATTCGCGATTCTCCTCGAGGACTCGCGGACCAATCCCCCGGACCCGCATGATTTCCTCCGGCGCTTCGTAACGGCCATGCTCCTCGCGGTCGCGAACGATGGCTGCCGCGAGCGCCGGGCCCACGCCATTGAGCTCTTCGGCCAGTGTTTCGGCATCGGCCGTATTGATGTTGACGGGACCGGCCAGCAACAGCCCCGGGGCCATGGCCGAGGCGACGAGAAGATACAGTCCTTTGAACGGTTTGCGCATGATCCAGACTCCTTGATCACAGTACTCTGCGGAAAGAGGATGCTAGATCTCCACGCTGCGCCTGGCAGCAGCGGAATCAGGCGTTTCACACCAGAAAGAGCGCTACGCTGATCAGTTGACTGCAGATTCGAGCTGGAAGCGTTGCACAGGCCGGACGGTTTCCCAAAGCTTGCAGCTCGGACAGTGCCAGATGAACCGCTGCGCGCCGTAGCCGCAGTTACCGCAACGGTAACGGGGTGTCGACAGGGCAAGCATTCGCAATCCTTCCGAGATGCGCTCGAGCGTCTGCGCACGATGTTCCGGTTCGTCCGACTCGAGCGCATGCAGATCGATCAGATGGCTCAGGACCTGGTCGTCGGCGATGAACGCCGCGACGCTGGCCGTGAGCGCCGGCGATCGCGTCAGGTCGTGCAGTATCGCGGCATAGGCGATATCGCGGTTAGTGTCGGAATCACTCGCAGCGAGGTTGGCCACGAACGCTTCGAACTCTTCGGTGCGACTGTCCTGCTCATAACAGTTGAGCAGATCCGGAAGGACCTCCGTGATGAAGCCCCGATTCTGATCGATCACCTGACGGTACAGCCCGACTGCATCCCGGTAGCGCCCTTCCCCGCTCGCAATCCGCGCCCGAATCAGCGAACCTCGCAGGGCCCCGCTGGGGCTTCGTACCGTATTCTGGAGGTACTCCCGCGCCCGTTCGATATCGCCATCGGCCAGGGCCCGTTCGGCCAGCTCGCAATAGTAATGCGCGACATGAGGCGTCTTCTGTCCGTTCAACACCTCGAGTCGACGATGCGTCTCTATGGCCTTCTGCCAGTCGCCCTCGCGCTCGTAGATCGAAACCAGCTTTTCGAGAGCAATTTGAGCATGGGTTCCGCTGTCGACGATCTGCTGAAACAGCTCTTCGGCGCGATCGAGCAGACCGGCACCGAGGTAATCGTCGGCCAATGCGGAAATCGCCTGGTCGTACTGCATGTCGTTGAGATTTTCACGCTGCAGCAGATTCTCGTGGACTCGGATTGCCCGGTCGAATTCCCCGCGTCGGCGAAACAGATGCCCGAGAGCAAAGTGAGTCTCGAGCGTATCCTCGTCGACCTTGGCCATTTGTATGAAGAGCTCGAGGGCCTCGTCGGTCTTCTGACTGAGGACGAGATTGAGCCCGCGGATATAGTCGGCGCTGATCTTCGTCGGCAGCGCCGCATCCCGGTCGAGAAACTGACCGAAAGCCCAGGCGCCGACCGCGATCGCGACGAGCAGTCCCGCCAGAAGAAAAGCGGAATCAGTCGGCATCAGGCAACGACAGGCCGCGAACGTTCTTGAGCTCGGTCTCGGCGCGTCTGAGCTCGCGCCTGAGAGACCGGCGCTCACGAAAATGCTTCAGCATTGCGCCCGCCGAAATGACAACACCGAAACACGTGCCGAAAACGAAGGTGAACGCCAGCACAATTGTCAGGGAAATCTCCTCGATCCTCATGATGCCGATATCGAGGTCGATCGGCTCCTGATTTCCGTAGGCAAATACGGCCGCGATCAGCACGAACACGACGGCAATCGCGATGATTGCCAGCCTGCGCAGTACTACGACCATACCGTCGCGACCGACTCTCAGTTACGTACTGGGATTCCCCGCGATGCGTTGACCCGTTCGCGGAGATCCTTCCCGGGTTTGAAGTGCGGGACGTACTTGCCCGCCAGGGCAACAGAGTCCCCGGTCTTCGGGTTACGACCCATGCGCGGCGGACGATAGTGCAAAGAAAAGCTGCCGAAGCCTCGGATTTCAATCCTCTCGCCGCTGGCGAGTGAGTCGCTCATGAGCTCGAGAATATGCTTGATCGCAAGCTCGACATCTTTGGCCGGAAGGTGCTTTTGATTTCGTGCGATCGCTTCGATCAGTTCCGATTTTGTCATCGTTCCAGCCTTGTAAAAGCTATTCCCCGTCGGGCTTCATCTGCTCTTTGAGGAGATCGCCGAGGGTCGCGGACGACGAAGTCTGACTCGATTCAGTCTTGTAGGTCTGAATGGCCTGAGCCTCCTCGTGCGCTTCCTTGGCCTTGATCGAGAGCGAGAGCACGCGGCTCTTGCGGTCGACGCCGGTGAACCGGGCCTCGATCTCTTCGCCCACCTTGAGGACGGTACGTGCATCTTCGACCCGGTCGCGCGAGATCTCTGACGCCCGCAGCTGACCTAGCACGCCGTCCTCGAGCTCCACCGTCGCCATCTTGGCGTCGACTTCCTTGACGATACCTTTGACGATGCTGCCCTTGGGGTGATCGGCCAGGAACTGAGACATCGGATCCTTGTCCAGCTGCTTGACGCCGAGCGAGATGCGCTCGCGTTCCGGCTCAATATTGAGCACGACCGTCTCGAGCTCTTCGCCCTTGGTGTAATTACGGACAGCTTCCTCGCCCGGCAGGTCCCACGAAAGGTCGGACAAGTGAACCAGGCCGTCGATATCCCCGGGCAAACCGATGAACACGCCGAAGTCGGTTATCGACTTGATCTGACCCGAGATCTTGTCGCCCTTGTTGTAGTTTTCTGCGAAATCGCTCCAGGGGTTCGCCTTGCATTGCTTGAGGCCGAGGGAAATGCGGCGGCGCTCCTCATCGATGTCGAGCACCATGACTTCGACTTCGTCGCCGATCTGCACGACCTTGTGCGGATTGACATTCTTGTTCGTCCAATCCATCTCAGAGACGTGGACGAGACCCTCTACGCCTTCCTCGATCTCGACGAAGCAACCGTAGTCGGCGATATTCGTCACCTTACCGAACAGCCGTGTGTTCGGCGGGTAGCGCCTCGCGAGATCCTGCCAGGGATCGGCGCCGAGCTGCTTGAGCCCCAGCGACACACGGTTTCTCTCGCGGTCGAACTTGAGCACCTTGACCTGCAGCTCCTGGCCGACAGAAACGACTTCGGAAGGATGCTTGACCCGCTTCCATGCCATGTCGGTGATGTGTAACAGGCCGTCGATTCCACCGAGATCGACGAATGCGCCGTAGTCCGTGAGGTTCTTCACGATACCGGTGATTTCTACGCCTTCCTGCAGATTCTTCAGCAACGAGTCGCGCTCGGCGCTGAATTCTTCCTCGACCACAGCGCGGCGGGATACAACGACGTTGTTCCGCTTGCGGTCGAGCTTGATGACTTTGAACTCGAGCGTCGAGCCTTCGAGCGCGACCGGGTCCCTGACCGGACGCACATCGACCAGAGAGCCGGGCAGGAACGCCCTTACGAGATCGATGTCGACGGTAAACCCGCCGCGTACGCGGCCGCTGATCATGCCCTTGACGATCTTGTCGTCGTTGAAAGCTTCCTCGAGCCTTACCCAGGTGCGGGCCCGTTTGGCCTTTTCCCGCGACAGACGGGTCTCGCCGTAACCATCTTCGACCGTATCGAGCGCAACCTCGACCTGATCGCCGATGTCGACTTCGACCTCACCCTCGTCGTTGAGGAACTGGCTGGCGGGTATGACGGCTTCGGACTTCAATCCCGCATTGACGATGACGACGTCGTTGTTTACGTCGACGACCGTGCCGGTGATGATGGATCCCGGCGTTGTCTGTTGTCCGGCAAGACTCTCTTCTAAAAGCTCCGCAAAAGATTCACTCATTAAGTTGGTACTCAATAACTTCCTCGCCTCGACTTCCGATACGAGGCGGTCCACTAAAACAGCGCATACATCCTGTTCGCGCTCCCTTCAATCTACTCCGATGGCGTAACCGGGATTCCCCTGTCCCCGAGCCAGTTCAGCACCTGCTGAACGACCTCGGC
>JASFSD010000156.1:0-6246 GCA_050114575.1 Gammaproteobacteria bacterium
TCACTGAGCTCGGCACGGTCCTCGATCTGCTGCTTCTTGATCGCGGCAAGCGCCATCCTGAGCGCGCTGAGCTCGAGCTTTTCGCCGGCACGCAGGGCGGCCTTCATGTCCTGATTGAGCGTTTCGATGATGGGCATCGGTGCGGGACCGACGAGGGGTCAGTAGAGGCGCTTGCGGCGGCCGGTGGCGCGGAGGTTGCGCTTCATGTGGCGCTTGATGGCGGCGGCCTTCTTGCGCTTACGCTCCTGGGTCGGCTTCTCGTAATATTCGCGACGCCTGAGCTCCGTCAGAACGCCTGCCTTCTCGCACGAGCGCTTGAACCGCCGCAGTGCTGCGTCGAAATGTTCACTTTCTCTGACTCGTACGCCCGGCATGAATTATTCTCTACAGATAGCCAAAAAAATTGGCCGGCTAAAGCCGGCAACCAGTAATAGTAACGGCCCGGGTGCTAAGGTGTAAAGTCATATGAGGATTCTCGGCATAGAGACCAGCTGCGACGAGACTGGCGTCGCGCTGTACGAGTCCGGACAGGGCATCCGGGCCGAGGCGCTCGCGAGCCAGGTGGAGCTGCACCGGCCTTTCGGCGGTATCGTCCCCGAGCTCGCGTCGCGCGACCATATTGCCAAGCTCTCCCGCCTGGTCGATAACGTGCTCGTCGAGGCCGGGATCGGGCCCAGAGATCTCGACGGCATTGCCTACACCGCAGGCCCCGGCCTGATCGGCGCGCTGATGGTCGGCGGCGCATTCGCCGCATCGGCGGCGTACGGGCTCGGGATACCCGCGGTGCCGGTCCACCACATGGAGGCGCATCTCCTGATCGGCCGGCTCGAAGCCGAGACACTGGAGTTTCCGTTCGTCGCCCTGCTGGTCTCCGGCGGTCACAGCATGCTCGTGGATGTCGAGCGTCTCGGCCGCTACCGGCTGATCGGCAACACGCTCGACGACGCGGCAGGCGAGGCGTTCGACAAGGTCGCCCGGCTGCTCGATCTGCCGTATCCGGGAGGGCCGGCGCTCGCTGCGCTCGCTGAGCGCGGCGACCCCGCGAGCTACGATTTTCCCCGCCCCCTGATCGATCGCGGGCTCGAGATGAGCTTCAGTGGGCTCAAGACCGCGGTGCGTCGCGTCGTCGAGAGCGAGATAGAGCGCTCGGGAGGCGAGCTCTCGGGCGACGCGAAGGCCAACCTTGCGGCATCGTTTCAGGCCGCCATCGTCGATACGCTGGTCGCGAAGTGCATTCGAGCCGTCGATCAGACCGGGTACAGGCGCCTGTTGATCGCCGGGGGCGTCGGCGCCAACGTCAACCTGCGCCAGAGCCTGGCCGACTGGGGCAGGGAAACCGGTGTTGCCGTGCATTACCCGCGCCCGGCGTTCTGCACCGACAACGGCGCGATGATTGCCTACGCCGGCGCGGCGCGATTGAATTCCGGACTCAGACGAGGTCTCGAGATCGTTGCACGGCCGCGATGGCCGCTCGACACGCTCGAGCCTCCCGGCGCCGCGGATTGAGGACAACGAGCGTGGACAAGATATTTCTCGAGGATCTCAGGGTCGAGGCCGTCATCGGTATATGGGAGTGGGAGCGCCGCGTTCGCCAGACGATCAGCCTGAATCTGGAGCTTCAGACCGACGTGAAGCGTGCGGCCGCGAGCGACGAAATCGAGGCCGCACTGGACTACAAGAGTATCGCCAAGGAACTGATTCGTGTCGTCGAGACGTCGGAGTTCAAGCTCGTCGAGACCCTGGCCGAGACGCTGGCGCGAATCGTGGTCACGGATTTCGGAGTCGCCTGGGTCAAGCTGTCAGTATCCAAGCCCGGCGCGATCGAGGGCTCTCGGAATGTCGGTGTGCTGATCGAGCGCACGAGCGAGGACTATGCCTGACGTATATGTCGGCTGCGGCAGCAACGTCGAGCCCGAGCAGAACCTCAGGTGGGCTCTCCGTGAGCTCGAGCAGCAGTTCGGGCCGCTGCGCCGATCGCGCGTATATCGAAGCGCGGCCTACGGGTTCGAAGGCCCGGACTTCCTGAACCTCGTCGTCGCGTTTTCCACCGACCGCACTGTCGCCGCAGTAGAAGGTGTGCTCTCCGAGCTCGAGACCGTTTGCGGCAGGGACGACGGCACGAGGTCCGGCTCGCGCACGCTCGATCTCGATCTCCTCCTGTTCGGCGAGCGCGTCGATGCCGCGTGGCGACTGCCGCGCGAAGACATACTGCGCTACTCGTTCGTCTGGATTCCGCTCGCCGAGCTTGCGCCCGGGCTCAGGCATCCCGTCACCGGCGTCGCTATCGAGGCAGCGGGCCAGCGCCCGACTCTGGACGATGCGAATCTGACGCCTGTCAGTGTGCTGAACGCAGCCTGAGGGCTACCAGCCGATGCTGCGGCCGCCGTCGACGGCGATGATCTGACCGGTCACATAGGGCGCATCGCGGACGAGAAAGAGCGCCGTCGTCGCGATGTCGTCGGGTTCGCCGGGCCGTCCGAGCGGAATCCTGTCGACGATGTATTCCTTGGTTCCGTCCGCCATGCCTTCCTCGGGCCAGAGTATCGCCCCCGGTGCAATGCCGTTGACGCGAATCTCGGGAGCCAGATCGCGTGCCAGGGAGCGGGTGAGCATTTCGAGCCCGGCCTTGGCGGCGCCGTAGACGTGGTGGTGGCGCAGCGGACGCCGCGCATGAATGTCGATCATGTTGATGATCGTGCCCCCGGATTCCCGCAGATGCGGCACCGCCGCCTGAGCCAGGAACAATGGCGCCTTGAGGTTGCTGTCGATCAGGTCGCTCCAGTCTTCTGCCGTGACTTCACCCAGCGGAGTCGGATAGAAGCTCGATGCGTTGTTGATCAGGATGTGCAGGCCGCCGCTCTGCGAGACGACTTTGCCGACGAGCGCCTCGAGCTGATCGAGCCGGCGGATGTCAGCGCCGACCGCCATAGCCGAATCCGCGCGCAGGCCGTTCAGCTCGTCGACCAGTGAATCGGCCGGCGCGCTCGAGCTGAAGTAATGCACTGCGACGTTTGCGCCGGCGGCATGCAGCCGCTTCGCGATGACGGCGCCGATTCGCTTGCCGGCACCCGTGATGAGTGCCCATTTGCCGTCGATGGATCCGGTCGTCTCGGTCAACCATGTCTCCCGATTGCTGGGGAGCGTGAAGGGTACACTATTGCCGTCGACCCACCGATCGAAGGCCCGTTGATCGCAGAGCCTCTGCCCGAACCTGATACCGAGTCGCTTGCCGTCAGCAACGCGCTGGTCGAAAGGATACGGGACGAGATCGATGCCGGCGGCGGCTGGCTCAGCTTCGAGCGTTTCATGCAGCTCGCCCTGCATGAGCCGGGGCTCGGTTATTACAGCGCGGGTGCAGTCAAATTCGGCCCGGGCGGTGATTTCACGACCGCACCGGAGCTCTCCGGCTGGCTGGCGGCAGCGCTCGCTCCGCTGATCCGGAACGTGCTCGAGGAAATCGGCTCGAATCGAATCCTCGAGCTCGGCGCGGGGTCCGGCAGGCTGGCCGGGCAATTGCATTCGGAGCTCGCCGCCGACGGCGCCGCTCGGTTCGATTATTCCATCCTCGAGACCAGCGCCGACCTGCGCGAGCGCCAGCGGCAACATCTCGCCCCCTGGGCCGGCTCGACGCGATGGCTAGATCGGATGCCCGTCGATGGGTTCGACGGCATCGTCATCGCCAACGAGGTCGTCGATGCGATTCCGGTTGCGCGGTTCGAGAAGACACGCGATTCGGCAGCGCCGCTCGGCGTCGCCTGGCAGGACGAACGTCTCGTGATCGCGGCGGGCCCGCCAGACGAGGTCCTCTCCGAGGCAGTCGCCCGTATCGAGCACGATCTCGGTGCGGCGCTGCCCGAGGGTTATCGCTCCGAGGTCTGCCTCATGCTCGAGCCCTGGCTCGAGGAAATTCTCGGCGCGATCGGAGCGGGCGGTCTGTTGCTGATCGATTACGGCATGCCGCGACGCGATTATTACCGGCTCGAGCGAACCGACGGTACCCTCGTCTGCCACTTTCGCCATCGATCGCATGACGATCCGCTCGTCTGGCCGGGGCTCCAGGATATAACGGCCTGGGTCGACTTCACTGCGGTTGCGAACGCAGCACGGGAGCTTGGTTTTCAAGTCGCCGGTTACACGACGCAGGCGCAGTTTCTCGTCGAGACCATGGCTCGAGATCCGGTGCTCGCGGCCAGGGCGATCGCGCCCGAGGACGCCGGTGCCGTACGGCGGCTGGTCCTGCCCGGAGAGATGGGCGAGCGGTTCAAGCTGATCTGGCTCACGACGGAATCGGTCAGCACGGGACTGCCGGGGCGGGACTTTCGAAACTGGCTGTGAGCCGTCGTTTGAGCATCGGCGAGCTGCTACGATCGCTGCTCACCGCGTCTCGAGCGTCGACCGATGACCCTCTTCGAAGCCCTCTTTCTCGCCCTGATTCAGGGGCTGACCGAGTTCCTCCCCATATCGAGCTCCGGTCATCTGATTCTGACGCCGACCTTTTTCGGCTGGACGGACCAGGGGCTCGGGTTCGACATCGCCGTTCATCTGGGCACGCTGACAGCCGTCGTTGTCTATTTCCGGCGTGATCTGATGGCGATGGCGCGCGGCGTGCTGATCCGGGATTCCGTCGACGGGCGGCTCGCTCGGCAGTTGATCGTCGCCAGCATTCCGGTGGCGCTCGCCGGCGCCTTGAGCGCGGATCTGGTCTCCACGGTCCTCCGGACGCCGGCCGTGATCGCGGCAACGAGTGCCGGTTTCGGCATCCTGCTCTGGGTCGTCGATCGCTTTATGCGAGGCGAGCGCAGCGAGCGCGAGCTCGGGCTCATCGATGCGCTCGCGATCGGCCTGGCGCAGGCACTGGCTCTGATTCCCGGCACCTCGCGATCCGGCATCACCATGACGATGGCTTTAGCACTCGGACTCAGCCGCGAGGCGGCCGGGCGGTTTTCGTTTCTGCTTGCGATACCCGCCATCGGCATGGCGGCTTCGTGGCAGCTCGTGCAGTTCGCCAGGGCGCCGGAAACTGTGCTGTGGCAGGCCCTGGTTCCGGCGACGGTCCTCGCCGCGATTACGGCGTTCATCGCAATCGCCCTGTTCCTGCGCTTGATCGGCAGGATCGGGATGGGCGTATTCGCCGTCTATCGCGTACTGCTGGCGATCGTCATCGTCTACGTTCTGCTGTAACCGGGGCGTTTCCGTGCCGGCACGTCGCGCCGCCTGGCGCAGGCCGCCCCGGTCTAAGCCGGGCGCTGAACCTCGTTTCGAATTGCCTCGATACGCAGTTGCGCGATCGCGTCGCCGAAGGCCTTGCCCTCGAGCGACGGGTCGGAGACGTCCGCGGCGGTGACGCCGGAGGCTGCCCGCAGCGCTCGTCGCAGAATGTCGCCCTGAGGATAGGGCGCCTGCTCGAGACCCGTGCGTCCCCGAATATCGGCTTCGCAGGCAGCAATGAAATCTTCGAGCAGTGAGGCGTCGCGCAATGCCCCGATTTCGGTCACGAGCTCGAGCAGCTTGCCGGGCCTGAGCTCTGCAGCACGCTGAGCGACGCCGTGAAACCGCGCCACCGAGCGAGCCAGACCCAGGTAGCGTTTCGGTACGCGCAGTCTTCCGGCGAGCTCGTCGATGAGCTCGACCGAGCGCTTTTCGTGACCGATGTGTCGCGGCAGGATGTCTTTCGGTGTCGTGCCCTTGCCGAGGTCATGCACTAAAACAGCAAAGCGAACGACCGGGTCGGGCGTCGCAACCGCGGCCTGCTCGAGCGACATCAGGGTGTGCAGCCCGGTGTCGACCTCGGGGTGCCACCTGGCCGGCTGCGGCACGCCGAAGAGGCGATCGATTTCGGGAAAGATCACGCCGAGCGCACCGCAGTCCCGGAGCGTCTCGAAAAAGACCCGGGGATGATCGGACTCGAGCGCCTTCTCGGTTTCCTGCCAGACACGCTCGGCGCTCAGCGCCTCGAGCTCACCGCTCATGGCAATGTCTGCCATCAGCTTGAGCGTGGGCTCGGCAATCGAAAAACCGAGCCCTCGAAAGCGGGCTGCAAACCGCGCAACCCGCAGCACGCGCAGTGGATCTTCGGCAAACGCCGGGGACACATGGCGCAGCAAACGCCGGTCGAGGTCGCCGAGCCCGTCGTACGGATCGATGATCTTGCCGTCGCTGTCTTTCGCTATCGCATTGATCGTCAGGTCGCGGCGCAGCAGGTCGTCCTCCAGCGTGACTTCGGCCGATGCATCGACCGCAAACGCC
>JASFSD010000157.1:0-6242 GCA_050114575.1 Gammaproteobacteria bacterium
GCTCACGATACGCCCGCCCGCCTGCTGCAGAATCCGCCGCACGATTACGTGCGCGAGCTCATGGAGATGCCAAGGCGCCAGGCATCGCTGTTGTCCGGGCTCGCCGCGTCGGCAGAGGCCGCTCGCTCGTGAGCAGTGTCTGGGCGGAGCAGCTGGCGCTTTTGCCGCAGTACCTGAGCCGGCATGTGGTCCTGAGCATTACGGCGCTCGCGACGGGCATCGTATTGAGCCTGCCGCTTGCGTTCCTGTCGATTCGCCGACGCTGGTTGCAGGGGCCCCTGCTGACGGTTGCGAGCACCATACAGACCGTGCCTGGGCTCGCGCTGCTGGCCCTCATGGTTCCCCTGCTCGGCCGTATCGGGTTCGTTCCAGCCGTGCTCGCACTGATTCTTTACAGCATGCTGCCGGTGCTTAGAAACGCCATCACGGGCATCGATCAGGTGGATGCGGATGTCGTCGAGGCGGCGCGCGGGCTCGGCATGACACCGAACCAGCTCTTGTTGCGTGTGCAGCTGCCGCTTGCGCTGCCCGTCATCGTCGCCGGAATTCGCACGGCCGCCGTCTGGGTCGTCGGCATGGCGACGCTCTCGACTCCGGTCGGAGCCACGAGCCTCGGCAATTTCATCTTCAGCGGGCTGCAGACTCAAAACTACGCTGCCGTGATTACCGGATGCGTTGCGGCCGCGGCGCTCGCGATCGCGCTCGATCGGCTGATCCGTGCAATGGAGATCGCGCTGTCGCGCCGCAACCGGGCGATGATAGCCATGACGGCCCTGGTGAGTGTCGCAGCGTTGTTCGTCGGGCTTTGGCCCGCTCTGCACTCGGCTGCGCTATCGAGCGAGGGTCCGCGGGTAGCCATTGGGACCAAGACGTTCACCGAGCAGTACATTCTCGGCACGGTGATCGCGAACGAGCTCGAGGCGGCGGGGTTCGATACGGTCATGCGGGAGAGCCTGGGCTCGACAGTTGCGTTCGACGCGCTGCGCGCGGATCGCATCGACGCCTATGTCGACTACACGGGAACGGTATGGGCCAACTACATGGATCGTGACGGCAACCCCGGGCGTGCAGCCATACAGGAAGGCGTGGCGGCCTGGCTGGAGGACGAGCACGGCATCGATCTGGTCGCGACGCTCGGGTTCGAGAATACCTATGCGATGGCGATGACCCGCGACCGTGCCGAGGCGCTCGGCATTCGCACGATCGATGATCTGGTCCCGTTCGCGCCGACGCTGAAGCTCGGCGGGGACTACGAGTTCTTCGGGCGACCCGAGTGGTCGGAGCTGTCGGGCCGATATGGTCTCGAATTCGCGGATCTCGTGACAATGGACAGCACACTCATGTATTCAGCCGTCGCATCCGGTGAGGTCGATGTCATCACCGCGTTTTCGACCGACGGCCGCATCCCGGCGTTCGACCTTGCGCTGCTCGACGATACGCGCGGCGCGCTGCCGCCCTACGACGCCGTGTTGCTGGTCGCGCCCGGGGCGGAGTCGCGTGCCCCCGGGTTGCGTCGCGTGCTGGCGCTCTTCGACAATGCCATTTCGGCAGAGCTCATGCGCGCCGCCAACAGGCACGTCGACCTCGATGGAGGAACGGTTGCCGAAGCCGCCGACAGGCTCGCCACAGAGCTCGCCCGTTAACCGTCAACTGAGGAGCCCGTATGAAGCTCGAGGGATCTTGTCATTGTCAGGCCGTGAAGTTCCGGCTTTCGTCGAAGGAGCCCGTGCCTTTCATGCGCTGTTACTGCTCGATATGCCGCAAGACGAACGGCGCCGGCGGCTACGCAATCAATCTCGGGGGCGCTTTCAAAACGCTCGAGGTCGAGGGCGAAGAGAACATCTCCGTCTATGTCGTCAGGTTTCCCGATGGGGAGGGCGGTTACCGGGACAGCAACTGCGAGCGCCGTTTCTGCAAGCGTTGCGGCAGCGGGCTCTGGGTCTATTCGCCCGACTGGCCGGGTCTCGTTCATCCGTTCGCATCTGCCATCGATACGGGGCTGCCGGACGCTCCCGCGCACACGCACATGATGCTCTCGTCGAAGGCCGGCTGGGTGCCGGTCGAGCTCGGGCCCGACGACAAGCAGTTCGATGCCTATCCCGATGAGTCGCTGGCGGACTGGCACCGGCGCATGGGGCTCACTGGGGGAGAGTGAGCGGTTCGCTACGGTGCCGCGCTCGACGAGCGGCGGCGGCGCGCGGCGCGCTCGGGCCGAACTAGCCCCGGGTGGCGTAATAGGCCGCGACCCGTGGCTCCGATGCGATGCGCGAGTTGTGCTCGGCAAGTGCCGGCGCGACGTTGGCGACGAGATCCGTCGGGATGTGATCGAGGAAGCCCGACGTCAGCCAACGGGTTTCGACGAAAGCCCTGAGATCCGCGACCGTCAACTGACCGTCGGCAAAGAACTCGCCGCCGCCGCGCTCGAGCAGATCGCTCAGGCCTTTCAGGTAGATCGGAAGCCAGCCTTCAGCGAGCTGCTCACGGGCTTCGCGCAGCTCATCACCCTGCAGCCGCATCGTCCGGCCAATATGGTTGGTCACGTCCTCGAGAGCACCGAGAACCTCGTCGCAGTAGAGCGCCTGCAGCGGGTCGACCGGGTAGAGCCCCGCCATCTTGCCGATGTAACGGCTGAGCGCATTCGACTGGGTTACCGGCTGACCGTCGATCTCGAGCACGGGGACGCAGGTGAAGCGCAGACCCTCGCGTCCCTCCATGAATTCCTGGAACGAGATCCGGTGGTCCTCGAACGGAACGCCCGCAATATGGAAGGCGATTCGGATGGGCTCGGCGCGGCCCCCATCGATGTCGAAATACGTCAGTCGGTATTGAGTCATTTGATCAGCCCCTGCGCTTCTTGTTGTTGAAATTCAACTCGTCACGGCCAGCGTTTGCTGCGGCCGCAACCTGTGTCGTTCCTGGTTACTCCGGCCAATCCGGCTCGACCTCGACGCGCTCGAAGAACGGGTTGCCGAAATCGTCCTTGAGGTCGATCAGAAAGAGATTGTTCTCCTGGCAGATGTACTCGGAGAGCTCGGCGCCTTCCGACCACGGAATGTCCCACGCGACCGTCCAGGGCTCGCTGTACGCGCCCGGGTCGATGATCGTCGCCTCGTAATGGAGAGTATCGCGGTTCGGCCGCGAGAATCGCTCGATGGTGCGAAGCTCTTCGGTGTGCATCGTGCCGTCGAACAGCAACCAGGTCTTCTCGTTGAAGCCGGTCGTTTCGACGACCAGCGTATCGTTGTTCTCGTAATGTCCGACCGAGTAGCCGAAATACGTCGGGTTCAATGATTCGCGTTCCGGCAGCTCACGCCCGTCCATGTGAATTTCACGCCACACGTGCGTGCCGCCTTCGAAGATGATGAGGACTCGCTCACGCCTTCGGTCCTGAATGATCTCGGACGGGTAGGGCGTACCCATCATTCGAGGGCCGCCCGGGGGCAGGCACATGCCCTGAGGGTCGTAGGCGACGCGCGATTGTGCATTGTATTCCTGCATCGCCTCGGTCCACGGCAGAAACGGAATTTCCTCGCGGCCGACAAGCCGGTCCCGCATCACGCGGATCCATGGTTGCATCCAGACCCCGTCGCCGCCGAGGTCGATCAGGCCATCCTCGAATCTGGGTGCGGGCGGCCCCGGTTCATGCTCGTGTTCACCGCCTGGTTGCGCGGCTGCCTTGCCCATGCCGGCAGCAAGGATCGCGCAGGCTGCAATCTTCAAATGCGTTTTTCTGTCCATTCGCTTCTCGAGGCCCCCGGGGTTCCTGAGCTAATTCGAGTCGTCGTCAACGTCGGGTTGGCTCGAGCCAGCGAACAAGCGTTCACCGCTCGAGAGCCTGACGGTGCGGGCATTGGCCTTGTAGCTCCCGTCCCGTGCTCTCGATCCTTCCACGCTGACCTCATCGCCGAGTTGCAGGGAGTTTCGCGTCCAGCCTCGGCGCATCAGACCGTTCGGGCTGCCCAGTTCGATGGCCCAGTTGCTGTATTCCCCGTTCTCGTCTTCGACGTCGATGTAGAAGAAGGTATGAGGATTCAGCCACTCGACCTTCGTCACATAGCCGGTCAGATCGACGGGTTGATCGGCATCGAATTCCGCCGCGAACGAATGGTGGGCCGATGCTCGCAGCGCCGTAAATGTCGCCGCTGCGGCAAGCAGGGTAATCAGCAAACGAATTCTCATGTCGTGGATCTCCGTGCGGATGCGCGCAGGTTGCGGTCAGTTCAATGTAAGAAGAAATACGCCTTGCTCGGCACCGTGCGTGTAGGTGCCCGAGTAGCGCCGGTTTACCCAGGAGCCGAGGTTCTCGAGCTTGCCTGTGGCGACGAAAGGCGCCATGCGGCCGCCCTCGGAGGGCATCTCAGCCTCTATCGTCAAGGTCCAGGTGTCGTAGTCGATGTCCGCACGCTGAACGGCAACGCCGTTGCGGCCGGGATTGATCGTGCCGACCAGAGCGCGATCTTCCCAGTCGAGCACGAGCAGCATCCGGTTGCGGTTCTCGGCGCTCGTCCCCCAGTAGCCGAGCCACGAGCCCTTTGCCGGATGGCCAACCTGCGCCGCGAGTGGGGCAGCTGCAACCAATAAGGCAATGGCAGCGAGGGTTCGACAGTGTCGCGCAAAGCTTGGAATTCTTGGCATTGGAGTCTCTTGTTCAGCTCTCTGTGCGGCCCATTCCGGGAAGGGAGCATACCACCCCGCTCGTGGCTTTGGGCGACCCCGCCTTTCGACTACCTCGAGCCCATTCTCCAGAGGCTGAGCCCCAGGAGGATGAGACCGGCACCGAAAACGACCGACCCGGCACGCACAACAAACATGGGAAACTGGCCGCTCAGCCCGGCGGCGAAGATGATCGTTCCGCCTATGGTCGTTACCGCTGTTTTGAGATCGACTACCTGTCGCTTGAATAGTTCATACGGAAACAAGACGAAACCGATTAGAAAGACCAGGCCGGTCACCGGAAAAGCGAAAGCCACGGAGGGCATCGACGTCCCATCTCCGTACCGCTCGACAACTTCCGGATATTCGGTGGCCAGCGTTGGAAAGATGAAGACTTCCGAGTAATCGAGGCCAAACACGAACATCAGGCTCACCACCGCCATCGCGGAACCGATGAACCCAGGCAGCCCCCCACCCCGGTCCAGGTAGACAGCCAGCAGGGAAAAGACCAAGAAGACTCCGCAAATCAAGGAAACCATAAAACCGGTATGGATCCAGAGCCAGGCAGCGCTCGCCACGGTCACGGGCGGGGCTGATGAAGGATGGGCCAGCTACGCTGCCGCCAGCGCAATTCCGCCAATGACGCCGGCGGCTCCGGCCCAGCGGATCAAAGCTGATCTGAAGCTCAACTGCTGCTCCGCATGCAGACGGTCCTGAATCTGGCCGAAGCGATTATGGATACGAACGAGCGCGTTCACCGGGTATCTCCCTGACTGTGAACCAGTAGGCCCATCCGACCAAAAGGATCTGCAGCGGACCGCGAATGAGCAGGTACATCGGCCCCCACAAATGTCCCCCCATGCCAATGGAGTTTACTGCGGCATAGATGTTTGCCGGGAAGAACAAGACGAGGATGGAAATGCAGGCATATCCCGATGCTCTCCTCGTCCGTGGAAACAGGAGCCCAACTGCGAGCGCCCACTCGAAAATGCCGGTCAGGTAAATGATCGCTACGCGGTAAGGGATCCAGGGCGGCAGCATCTCCGTCATCGGCTGGGTCTGCACGAAGTGGCCTGCACCGAAGAAGACGAAGGCGATACTCAGGCCGATAACACCACCGATCCGGCGATCGACTGGGCGTCCAGTCCACACCAGCACCTGCGCGGCGCCCCACGGCAGGAGGAGAATCCCCAGAATGATCAACGGTGTGGTCATCGGTCGTTACTCCACCGGAGTTATCGTCCTGCCGGGCGACTTGCAGCACGATGCCGGGCCGCGCCTAGTCGGTCGAAAACGGTTTGTAGCGAGGTCTGTAGAGTGGCGGACTCGGTCTCGAGAAACGTCAGCTGGCCTTGAAGCTCGTCACGCTGCCGAACCAGCATGTCGATCTGCGCCCTGCGAGCCACGAGCTCTCGATCTTCGGGAAAACTATCTCCGTCGAGAGGCCCGTTTCTCTCGATTACGTCATCCGGCCCGGGCGATGCCGTGTCATTGCATGCAGTCAAGGTCACGAGCAGCGCGGAAGACAGACAGGCATGGCGCGTGGTCATGAATGTGTCCTCAATGCGACATTAGCGCGACAACAGGCT
>JASFSD010000158.1:0-6224 GCA_050114575.1 Gammaproteobacteria bacterium
GAAAACGTCGCGCAGCCGGGCGAGGGGCCAGAGCAGGATCGCCGTGCCGAGGACGGCCGCGAGGCTGCTCAACACGAGCGCCTCGATGAACATCTGCAATACGATGCGGCGTCGACTCGCGCCCAGGGCCGTACGAATGGCGATTTCGCCCATACGCGCTGCGTTGCGCGCATAGATGAGCGCGCCGACATTGATGGCGACGATGAGCAGGATGACAACCACAGCCATTCTGGCGGCCTGCATCAGAATCCGTATCTCGGGCTCGTTACCGGCCTCGATGAACGAGTCGGCGTAACGCGTGACGCGGGGGCGAAGTCTGGCGTGCGACTCGGGAAATTCGGCGGCGAGCCTCGCCGCCGTGACCTGGAGTTCGGCGTCCACGTCATTGAGCGAGACGCCGGGCGCGAGCCGCGCGATAGCGAAGTCGATGGCCGGTCCCTGGTCGGGCAGCACGTTCGGCAAGGGCATCGGGATCCAGACTTCCTCGCCTACAGGGAATGCGAACCCGTCCGGCATGACCCCGACGACCGTATGTGTAACGCCGCCGATATCGAGGCTCTGATCGATTATCGATGGGTCCGCGTCGAGCGTCGTCTGCCAGAAGTCGTAGCCGATGACCGCGACCGCCGGCCCGCCCGGTTGCGCATCAGTGTCGACCAGCGGTCGTCCGAGCGCGGGCGGCACGCGGACCAACTCGAAGGCGGAAGGCGTGATCTCGGCTGTGCGTGCGATTCGCGTGGTGCCGCCCCCGCTGACGCCGCGCTCTTGCAGCCGAAAGCCACCGACCTGCTCGACGGTTTCGAGGTCTCTCGACCAGGTCAGCATGTCGCCGAGGGTTTGTGTGCCGCGCTCCCCAGCGACGAAATCGTGCTGCCAGATTGCGACGATGCGGTCGCCCTCTGGAAGCGGTAGTGTCGGCCGGACCATGAACTGAGTCGCTGTATGAAACCCGGCGACGATCGCGATCGCAATCGCGAGTGCCGCTGTCGAAGTAACCGTAAGTCCCGGATGCTTGGCCAGCATGCGGACGCCGAGTTTCAGGTCGATCGGCGAGATACCGAACAACCCGGCTGGACGAAACGAGCGCTTAGACGAGCTGGCGCGCTCCTGATTGGACAACATGCGCCGGCCGCGGTCACGGCCTCGCTCGAGCAGGAACCGGCCGGCGAGTGTCAGCGCCTCGCGCCAATACCACCGTCGTGCGGCCGGCAATCCGCGCTGGCGCTGGATTCGGTCGAAGATTTCTTCCAGGTCTCCGAGGATGTCGTCGCGGCGATCGAGGGGCAAAGCGCGCCACAGGAGACTCCGTGGCAGGGAAGATGGTCGGTGTCTCGGGTTCATCGGCCCCTGTCCAGCGCGGGTTCGGGGGGTTCGAGCCCGCGCCACATGCTGGTCATGACGCGCCGCGATTCCTCGAGCAATCTTCTACCCTCCGGCTCGATCTTCACGCAGCGGCGCGGTTTGCCGCCGCGCTCGGGCGTCGCATCGCTCATCCAGGTCGATACCAGCCCCTTGTCCTCGAGCCGGCGCAGCGTAATGTACACGGCGGAACGCGAGACCCTGCGCCGCGTGCGACGTTCGATCTCCTCGACGATCGGGACACCGTAGGGCTCGTCGAGATGAAGGACGGCCAGTAGGACGATCTGTTCGAACTCGCCCAGACCTTGCTTCGGCATTCAGGCTCCAGGATCCTGGCGACGCTTTATAGCTACAATGTAATCATAATATGCCAACTATCGGGAACAGGCCAGTCCTTTGCAGCGGGCGCCGGCCGACAGTCGTGCGTTCGTCGTTCTGCGTGGACGTGGTAAATTCGATCTGTCGACTTGTTCCGGACGCCATCGGAACCAACAAAAGGGTAGTTCAGTGACCAGGTTAGCCGCGATCTTCTCGGTTTTGCCGTTATTTGTGTGGACTCCGGTCATCAATGCAGAAGTCGTCGAGTACGCCGGTCCGCCGGACGCCCTTTCGCACGATGTTTACGTCAACGTCGTCAGCGAGGGCACATCGCCGGTCATGCAGAATTACATTCCGTCGGCGGATGGGGCATACGTCGCGGCTGCAATCCGAAAACCACAGGGGGAGGGGCCGTTTCCTGCCATCGTAATTTTTCACGGAGCGCCCGGTGGGCGAGGCATGGAGCAGCTCGTGGGCTGGTCACGCGGAGATCATGGCGGTCCGGTCTGGGAACGTTTTCTTCAGGAGGGGTTCGTCGTCGCAGTAGCAGACTACCGCGGAGGCGATTTCAATCTGATGAATCAGCCTTCGGATCTGCCGCTGGTCACGGCCATCGATGACGGCCTGGCCGTTGTCGATCACGTGGCTGCTCTGCCTTACGTGAACCCGGATCGGGTCAGCGTCTACGGCGTGAGCCTCGGTGGCAATCTCGCGCTGTTTCTTGCATCCGAGAAGCCGACGTTGCACACGGTCGTCGTCGGTGCGCCGGCGCCCATCTGGTTTCTCGGCATGCCGTTCAGTGGCTTCAGAGAGCAGCCCGAGGAAATCGATGCTTCTTCGTCGGCAGGCAATATCGATCCTATCAGTACGCCGATACTGATTCAGGTTGGAACGGCGGATTCGCTTCTGGCGCTGGATCGGGTGCTGTATCAGCAGCTTCGAAGTCGTGGAAAGGAAGTCAGGCTCGAAATATACGAGCATGGCTATCACGACTTCGTTCTCGGGCCGCAGGGACAGGAGCGCGGTGATCTGCCGGAAGGGGAGATCCTGCTGCAAGGAGCCCTGGATGCGCTCGAACGGTCGCTGGCATTCGTGAAGGCGGGGCAGCTTTGAGGGTTCGCTGCGGCACCACGAATCTGCCCGCCGACAGAGAATGACCGCAGCATCGGCCGTTACGAATCGGCCGATGCGCAAGACGGAGCCTGTGTTTACGGCGTTACGTTCTCGCTCGACCCGGCAAACAGGCGGGTTCCGTCTTCCATCGTTACATTGCGGGCGTTGGAGTTCGTGCTGCCGTCGCGCGCACGGGTGCCCGAAATCGTCACGACGTCGCCGGGTGTCAGCGAGTTGCGGCTCCAGCCCTGGCGCATGAGACCGTTCGGACTGCCGAGCTCAAATGCCCAGTCTGCGCCCTCGGCGGCGCTTGGCGCCCGGCACTGCCATTCCTCGGGTTCGGCTTCGCTGCCTCGCGGCACTGCCGTACGCTGACACAGCTCGGTCACGTTCAAGTGGATCCAGGCATGCGGGTTCTGCCATTCGACGTCAGAAACCTCGCCTGTAGCCATTATTTCCTTGGTCGAGTCGAACTCTGCGGAGAACGAATGATGCGCTGCCAGCGGAAGCGAGGCTGCGAGCATACCCAGTGCGGTGCACGACACGGCTCCAACTCTGATGCAAACGCCGGTACCCCGGCGATCACGCGTTGCGTTGTTACGTACTTTCATGGCCGGTATCTCCTAATCCAATTGTATTCTGCGATCGAACTGCTGATTCTCATTGCAGATGAACTCGATCAATTCCTGGTCGGGCAGCAGTCGCTGGTCCACGCGTACCGTCCACGGCCTCGTGTACGCCTTGGGATCGTCGACTGTGAAATCGATCTGCAGATGACCGTAGGTCGGGCGGCGGAAGCGCTCCGTGATTTTCGCCTCACGCGAGTAGGGGCTTCCGTTCACATCGAGCCATCCGTCGTAGGGGCTGTCCTCGTCGGCGCCGCGCAGATTGTTGGTCTCGACGACGAGATCGTCACCGTCCCAGTAGCCGATCGAGTAACCGTACCACCAAGGCTGCGGCTCGCCTTGAGGCGGCAGCTCGCGGCCGTCGAGAAAAATGTGGCGCACGCCATAGTTCGCTTCGTACTCGATCAGGATCAACTTCTCGGTCTGGATGATCATGCGCGGTTGCGGCTGCTGATGAAACTGTAGAAAGCCCATCGGCAGACACTGGGCGTCCGGGTTGTCGCGTGCGTTGATCGCGGCGCGCTGATCCCTGAGCTCCTTGGCCCAGGGCGTGTATGGCAGACCGCCTTCCATGTTCTGGCCCGCTTCGAAAAAGGCCGCAATCGGGGGGGCGTCAGGGTCGAGCGGTACCGGTGCCTGTGACGGCTCGAGCGAAACGCCGCCTCCGCCGGGACCTCCCTCCGGTGGAGGACCGCTTCGGGTCCGCATCCAGAGTCCGGACAGATCCGGCGTTCCCTCGGCCGTACGCGGCGTGGGGGCATCCATGATCACGTTGCCGTCGGCATCGCGAGGCGCGTTGGGGTCTTCTACCACCGGCCATTGCGCCGACGCATCGGCCGACCAGCCGAGTGCAACCACGGCGCCGGACAAGGCGAGGAGCGCGCCGGCCATGCCGGCTCTGGCTCGCCGACGTGGATATGCGGCGCCCCGCGAGGGACGATTCGGTTCGTGCACGATATTCTCCGTTCGAAAGCCTGCCGGCGTTGCCCGCCGACGCGGGTTACTCCGTCTTAGACCAGCATGATACCGCGCGTTCCCTGATTTCGGGCACCGCGAATCCAAGGAAACCTCCAGACGCGGGCCGCGGATGAACCTGCGGGGCCGCGCATTTCTCGCAGCGTGTTGGAGCTACACTCCGATCGCCGCCGACTGCACGGGCGCTATCGCGGGCGGTCGGGATGCAGTGCCGCCATCGATCTCGTCCCGTTGCAGAAAACGGATCTCGTGTCCGGTGAACAAGCCGGAACAAGCGGCTGAACAAAGAAAGCGAAATTCCTCGGCACGTCCGGACGCCGTCTTACCGCGGAGTGCGGCGCTCGGATGGCACATCACGAGCGCCCGGTCCGGTGCCGCTGCGAGCCACTCGTCGAGAAACCGAGCAAAGTTCGCCCGCTTGCCGAGCGAATAGATTCCCGTAAATCCCGTATTGAGCGCGGTGGACCGCAGGTCGCTGGCTTCGCGATCACCGAGTGCGGCGAGGCGACGAATGACGGTCCGCTTCAATGGGGTGTCGGTTTCGCCGAAGCAATCGCTGACTGAGCGCACGGGAATGGGTGCGTGAGGGCTCGCGTCCGCGGCAACCCGGCGCACGACCGGTGCGATGGTTGGAAAAGCATGAACATGCTGATGCCCGTCGATGAAATCCGGCAGCGCGCCAACGACGTCCGTAAACCGATCGATCTGTTGCCTGAGGTCGCGAGAGGTCTGCTCTGGATCGAGACGGCGCGTAACCGATGCCAGGATCGTCCCGCCAAGGGATGCCCGGCGGCAACCGAAAGACTCGGTCAGATTGAAATGCAATCCTGTGAGCACTGCATTGCGATGCCGGCGAAGCTGCCGACCCGAATCCTTCCAGAGCGGTGACTCGGTCAGGCAGGACACGGCGGAAATGCGCCTTTCTGCGACGAGCTCGAGGACCGCAGACGACGTCGCCCGGTCGAGAGCGAAGTCGTCCGCACAAAGCGTAATTCGTCTAGATTCGATCATGGGCAAAGGCCCAGTACTTGCTGGCCAGGAACGTGGCTCCCGCAACGGCGATCAAGACGACGGCGAGAGACTCGCGATAGGACAGACCGGTAAAACGGAGCAGCAGCGCGTAGAGCAGCTCATTGATCGCAAAGCCGGATGCGGCGACCGCGAAGAAGCGATGAATCGCGCCTGGCCGGGCCCATCCCATCGGAAATGTCCAGCGCGAGTGTCCGGTGTAGCTGACGCCGAACGCAACGGCAAATGCGGGGACATTGGCAACCAGGGGGTGCGCGCCGCAAGGAACGAGCACACTGACGACGATGAAATCGACGGCTGCCGCGGCCGTTCCGACGAGCATGAAAGCCAGAAACTGGATAAGCCGCGGCCGCGTAAGTGCCAAGGTAGTTGAAGCATTTCCAGTCATTGTCGGACAGCCGTGTGCGTTTCGATGCGGGCGGGTCTCGCCGGCGTGTAGACCCCCTTCTTGCTGTAGTCGCCAACCTTGTGCAAGGAGCTGCTGACATCGGCCGGGAGGGCGTCGAATTGCGCGGCGCTCATGGCGATGACGACCGAGTCGTTCGCGTCTATGGCGCGCTTCATCTGCTCGAGGTCTTGCAGGACCTCGACCTGGCCCTGAGTGTAATACTCAGCGGAATAGCGCCTCTTCTGCCAGTAGATCAGCGAATCTGCCGGCGCGCCGAGCGCTGTTGTGGCGGCCGTGACGAGCTCGCGTTCGCTTTCGGCTTCGACGCGATCGTGCAGCAGCGCTGAGCCCGCGACGAACACGAGCGCTGTCATGGCTGCAACAGCGGCCGTTCGATTCGAGAATCGTGGGGTCAT
>JASFSD010000159.1:0-6198 GCA_050114575.1 Gammaproteobacteria bacterium
TCTGCAGGCTAGTGGTCGATGGATTGCTCGATCTGGGTCGCCGGGCCGTAGCCTTCGGGCTCGCGGACGCTGTCTACCATGTCCTGCGCCGCTTTTGTCGGTGCCGGGAACAACGGCGTCAGCCCGAGCGTGACGCCGAAATTCAACAGCATACCGACGACGCCGATGCCCTGCGGGTTGATGCCGCTAGGGAAGAGGCCGAACGTCCAGGGCTGCATATCGAAGTAGCGCCAGGCGATGATGTAGAAGGCGGTGAATGTGATGCCGACGATCATGCCGACCACGGCCGGGACTGTGCCGACGCGCTTGGAGAAGATTCCCATCAGCAGGACCGGGAACAGGCTCGAGGCCGCAAGCCCGAAGGCGAAGGCGACGACCTCACTGACGAAGCCGGGCGGATTGATGCCGATCAGCCCCGCGATGACGACTGCGAGCGCGATGACCGTCCGCCCGACCAGCAGTCGCTGACTGTCCGGGGCATCAGGTTTCAAAACGCGATAGTAGAGATCGTGGGCAACGCCCGATGAAATGACGAGCAGCAGCCCGCTCGCAGTAGACAGCGCCGCGGCGAGACCACCGGCCGCAACCAGCGCGATGATCCACGAAGCAAGCTCCGCCATCTCCGGCGTTGCGAGCAGGATGATGTCGTTGTCGGGCGCCGAGAGCCCGAGCTCGCGCAACGTCACCCTGCCGTCCGACCCGACCGCGCCGCCGGAATCGATCCACTGCTGGTGCGCAACCCGGATTTCACCCATCTCGGCGGAGCCCAGACTGCCGCTGCGGAATATCTCGTTGTCGTCGCGATTCGAGTGCAGGACGACGCCGTCGCCGTCGTCGAGCCAGAGTATCAGGCCGGTCTGCTCCCAGTTGTCGTACCAGCCGGGCAGGGTCTGCTCGGTTGCGCCGTTCAGGCTCTCGATCATGAAGAAACGCGCGAAAGCGGCCGTTGCCGGCGCCGTCACGTACAGAATCGCGATGAAGAACAGTGCCCACATCGCGCTCCAGCGCGCGGCCTGCACCGTCTTGACCGTGTAAAAACGAACGATGACGTGAGGCAACCCTGCCGTGCCGCACATCATGGCCAGCGTCACGAAAAAGACGTTGACCTTGTCCCAGCTGCCGATAAACGGCTCGGTGTAGCTGGCAAAGCCGAGATCGGCATGAATCTGATTGAGCCGTTCGAGCAGATACACGGCCTGCTGGCCACTGGCATATTCCGGCTCGAGCGCTGCACCCATCGCGATCGAGGGAACCGGAACGCCGGTCAGCTTGATTGCAATCGCGATCGCAACGATCAGAAACGCCGTGATCAAAACCCAGTACTGCGCGACCTGGGTCCAGGTGATGCTCTTCATGCCGCCGAGCGTCGCGTAAACGAAGACGATCGCCATGCCGATGACGACACCGACATTGATGTCGACCTCGAGAAACCGGCTGAATACCACACCGACACCGCGCATCTGCCCTGAAACGTAAACGAAGCAGATGAACAGCGCGCAAAGCACGGAAACGACCCGCGCCGCATCCGAGCTGAAGCGATCGCCGACGAAATCCGGCACCGTGTAATGGCCGAACTTGCGCAGGTAAGGCGCGAGCAGCAGCGCGAGCAGCACATAGCCGCCCGTCCAGCCCATGAGATAGACGCCACCGGCATAGCCCATGACCGAGATCAACCCGGCCATGCCGATGAATGACGAGGCGCTCATCCAGTCGGACGCAGTCGCCATTCCGTTCGCCATGCTCGGCACGCCACGTCCCGCGACATAGAAACCACGCGTGTCCCGCACGCGCGAGAGCCAGGCAATCGTCAGGTACAGCGCAAACGTCAAGCCGACGAAGGTGAAGGTCCAGGCTTGCGTGCTCATACCTCACCCCGTTCGATCGCTATGCGCTCTTTGTGGTGCTTCGCATCGAGACGATTCATCGCCAGGCAGTAAACGAGTATGCAGAGAACGAAGACGACGATGCTCCCCTGCTGGGCAAACCAGAAGCCGAGCGGAAACCCGGTCAGCGGCAGATTGAACTGATTCAACCAGTCGGCAAAGAGGATTCCGCAGCCGAAGGAAACGAATGCCCACAGTGCGAGCAGCGCGGCCATTATGCGGAGATTCGTGCGCCAGTAGCGATCCAGAGCATCGTGCAGACGCTGATCCAGCGCTGACTTATCGGCTTCTTCGTTCATCGAATGACTCAACCAAAACTGAACAGGGAAATGCTCGTCGCCGTGATCTCGGGAAACGCCATAACCAGTATCGTGACGGCAAGCGTGATGAGAACGAACGGAAACGAGCCGGCGAAAATCGTTCCGAGACTGATCGACTGATCGTCCAGGCTCGATTTGATGACGTAGACACTGAGGCCCAATGGCGGGGTCAGCAGGCCGATTTCGATACCGATGACCGTGACTATGCCGAACCAGATCAGATCGCCGCCGAGTGCCGATACCACGGGTAACGCCAGCGGTAGGAGAATCAGCATGATCGAAGTGGAATCGAGCACGGTGCCGAGCACGACCAGGAGGACCAGATAGATCAGCAGGAAACCGAACATGCCGAGCCCGGAGCCGCCGAGGAATCCCGCGATATCCTGAGGCAGCTCGGTCAGCGTCAGCATGCGGCTGAACGTGCTCGCCGCGATGATCAGGAACAGAATGGTGACCGTCACCTGCCCCGACTCCCGTATCACTTCCCAGAGCTTCGGACCGTCGAGCCGGCGCTTGACCAGAGCGAGCACCATTGCCGCGAGCGCACCGGCGGCGCCTGCCTCATGCGGCGCGAACAGCCCACCGTAGATGCCGCCGAGCACGAGGACGATCAGGATGAAGACGGGCACCAGACCGAGCAGTGTGCGTGCCGCATCACCCTCCCCGACATGGCTCTTCTTGACGTTGCCGACGAATCCAGGGGCCGCGATCGTCATCACGAGCACACCGATGGCGAAGGCCGACGCAAGAATGATCCCGGGAATGACGGCCGCCTTGAACAGATTGCCGATCGACACCTCGGCGATGACGCCGTAGATGATCAACAGAATACTCGGCGGGATCAGCATACCGAGAACCGAAGATCCCGCCGTCAGGCCAACGGCAAACTTCGGCGAATATCCCTCGCGAATCATCTCGGGCACAGCGATCTTCGAAAAGATGGCGGCGGAGGCGATCGAGATTCCAGTGATCGCCGCAAACACGGCATTGGCCGCGACCGTTGCAATCCCGAGACCGCCGCGGATCCAGCCGAAGATCAGTTGCGCGGCCCTGAACGCGTCGCGACCGATGTCCGAGACATTGACGAACAGCCCCATCAGGACGAACAGCGGCACCGAAGCGAAGACGTACTCCGACACCGTGCCGTCGGCCGCCAGCGCCATCGTCTTGGTGGCCACGCCGAAGTCCTGTTTGAGCACGGCCAGACCGAGAAAGCCTGTGAGCAGCAGCGAAATGGCGATCGGCATGCCGAGCGCGATCAGCGCAAGGACCATGACGATCATCGTTGCGCCGACCAGTCGCGGTTCGGCGTTGGAGGTCCAAAGCAGCACAGAGACGATCAGAATCACCGCCGGAATGATCAATGGCAGACCGCGCGAAGTGCTCTCCCCGGCTGCAGTGAAGCTCTGCCAGGCGCGCCGGCCGCACTCGATCGCGGCGACGACGGAACCCAGCAGTATCAGCAGTTTGATCGGCCAGACCTGGATCGCGAACAACCCCTGGACGCCGGCAAACTCCCGGGTCTGAAAGGCGCGAACGAAATCCGGCCCGATGCCGATGGCAATGGCGAGGCAGATCGCCAGTGACACGACGGAGACCAGGCCGATCCAGTCGCTGGCCAGCTTCGCGTCCGCCGCCTTGATCCGGCTCAGCAGGAACTCGGCGCGAGTCAGCCGATCGCCGTGCATGGCAAACGCGAGCTGCAGAAAGATGCTCGCAACGAGCGACAGCGAGACCATCTCGGCAACGCCGCGTATCGGGCTGTCGAAAAACGTTCGCGCCACGATGTCGGCCGAAATCAGGAACATCAGCGCAAAGAACCAGACGACGCCCGCGCCGTTCATTAGGCTCATCAATCGTCCGAAAAGCTGCATAGGCTTATTGTTGTTGGAGTTCCTCGTCCCAGGCACGCAGCGGCTGCCCGCCCCGGCGCCTGACGGCGTCCATCCAGATCTCAAGAACCTTCCGCGCCGGCACACCACGCGCCTCGCTCGACTCGACCCAGCGCTGCGCCAGGTTGGGCAGCCCGCGGATCCAGCGCTCTTTCTCTGGCGCAGGTAACTCGGTGACGACGACGTCGACGTTCTCGTCGTTCTGCATTGCCGTCAATCCGCTTTGGTAGCGTGCCGTGACCTCGGACGCGACGCCCTCGCTGTACTCCGTCCCGAGCTCCTCGAGGACCTGCTGAACGTCCGCCGGCAATCGGTTCCACGTGTCGAGATTGATCGACATGCCGCCCGTCAGCTGGCCGCCGATGCCGACGAGCGTGATGTAGGGCGCGACCTCGTGAATCCGGTAGGGCGGCGCACCGGTCAGGATGGTCAGCACGCCGTCGGCTACGCCCGTGGAGATCTGTGTGTAATAGGTTGTCAGGCCGCCGTCGACCGGCACCGCGCCGGTTCCCTCGAGCCATGCCGCGGACGGCCCCGGAGCGAGAATCTTGCGTCCGGCGAGGTCATCGAGAGAGCTGACCGGGAAATTGGTCATCAGATGATAGGTATCGACGACACTGCCGCCGAGGAATTTCTGATTCTGCTCGGTCCAGGCCTCGGTCAGCTCGGGCACCTGCTCATGCAGCTCGTTCATGAGATCGGCGATCATCTCGTGATCGTCGGTGGCGAACGGCGTGTAGTAGGTCACGTTCTGCAGCGGCATCTTCGATGGCTCCCAGAGCGTTCCGACCCAGCCGATGTCTGTCAGACCGATTTCGACGGCCTCGAGCGTGTGGTTGAGCTTGTAGAGCGAGCCGCCGTAGCTCTCGGTCCAGCGAATGCGATTCGGGCTGCCCATTGCCTCGAGCCGGGCGTTGGACTCCGGAACGACGAGCGTGCTCATCACGCCGACCCAGGGAAGGCCGGTGGTGTGGCTCGACGCGATCGTCAAGCGCACTTCTTCGGCGCCTGCGGCCAATGCGAACGCGCACAACCCCAGTAACGCCATCTTTGTGCGCTGCACCCCCCTCATCCGAGCGACAGTACCACGTCAGGCACTGCGCTGAAAACGCTTGCGGTTGACGATGGCGCTTTTGCCGCTATCGTGACGGCCATGGGAATGTTGGTAGACGGAAAATGGCACGACGTCTGGTACGACACGAAGGAATCCAAGGGACGCTTCGTTCGCAGCGAATCGCAGTTCCGCAACTGGATAACAGCCGACGGTAGTGCCGGGCCCTCGGGCAAGGGCGGCTTCAAGGCGGAGCCGGATCGTTATCATCTGTACGTGTCGCGGGCCTGCCCCTGGGCGCATCGAACGCTGATCTTCCGCAGGATCAAAGGCCTCGAGGACGCGATTTCGATATCCGCGGTCAACTCCTATATGGGTGCGGAAGGCTGGACCTTCGAGCCCGGGCCGGGCGTGATCCCGGATCCGATCAACAATGCCAGACGGGTCTACGAAATCTATCTCGCAGCCGACCCGGAGTATTCCGGCCGCGCGACCGTGCCGATTCTCTGGGACAAGCACCAGAACACGATCGTCTCGAACGAGTCGGCCGAGATCATCCGGATGCTCAACAGTGCCTTCAACGAGGTTGGCGCCATGGGCCCCGATTACTATCCCGAGCCGCTGCGCGAAGAGATCGATGCGATCAACGACCGCGTCTATCACACGGTCAACAACGGCGTCTACAAGTCGGGCTTTGCGACGACTCAGGAAGCCTATGAAGAGGCCTGCACCGCCCTGTTCGAGTCACTGGACTGGCTCGACGACCTGTTGTCGACGCAACGCTATCTGCTCGGGTCGGAAATCACGGAAGCCGACTGGCGGCTGTTTACGACGCTGGCGCGCTTCGACCCGGTCTACTTCGGTCACTTCAAGTGCAACGTCAGGCGCATCATCGATTTTGCGAATCTCTCGGGCTATCTGCGCGATCTCTATCAGCAGCCCGGCATAGCCGAGACGGTCGACGTCGAGTTCTGCAAGCGGCACTACTATGGCAGCCACGACACCATCAACCCGCATCTGATCGTTCCGATTGGACCCGAGGTCGACTATTC
>JASFSD010000160.1:0-6187 GCA_050114575.1 Gammaproteobacteria bacterium
TCTCATAGAGCAATCCGTGCGTGAGGTAGAGCTAGCGTTTGCAACGAGGGACATCTTAGCAGCTTGGCCGGAGAAGGGCGGGCGTCAACGGCAGCGGCCGAGGTGCGTTATGCAATATTTGGCAAACCGCGCTGGTCAAATGGGATGAACCGCGACGCCATCTGGATTGAACTCATGCACGCGAGATTGAATCCAATTTATGTGTGACCGACGAACCCGCAACTGAGAAACGCGATGAACCGAGCTTCTGTAACCCTGATCGCCCTAGGTGCCGTATTCCTCGTTGCTTGTGAGACGGTCGCTCCTGTTCCACAGTCGAGCCAGCCGCCGCAGCCGAGCCCGTCGAACCCGTTTCCGCAGCCTTCGGGCAGTCAGTCCTCGCAGTCGGGCAGTCAGTCCTCGCAGTCGGGCAGTCAGTCTTCTCAGTCCGGCAGCCAGCAGTCGCAGTCCGGTGGCCAGCAATCGTCCTCGGGCGGTCAGCAGACGGCCGGCGGCATCCAGATGCCCCAGGGCGGTGGCCAGTCGGGTGGCGAGCAGTCTCAGTCCGGCGGCCAGCAGGCGTCCTCCGGCGGTCAGCAGTCGCAGTCCGGTGGTCAGCAGGGGACCTCCGGCGGTCAACAGACGGCCGGGGGCATCCAGATGCCTCAGGGCGGTGGCCAGTCCGGTGGCGACCAGTCGCAGTCCGGCGGCCAGCAGTCGTCCTCCGGCGGGGAACAGACAGCGGGTGGCGGTGAATCGGGCGGGCAGGATTCCTTCGGCGGCGTGCGCATGCCCGAGAGTGGCGGCGCGGCAGGAGAAGGCGGCAGCGGTCAGGATGGCGAGCTCGCGGAAGCGGGTGGAGGCGGCCAGCAGGGCGAGTCCGACGCCTTTGGCGGCGGTGAGGAATTGTTCGGCAGCGGCGGCGAGAGCTTCGGTCGGCCTTCCGGTGCGGAAGATGCTTTTGGCGACTCACTGGAAGATTTCGATGAGGAAATGGGCCGGGAGCAGGAGTCGCTGGCCCGTGCCGGTGGAGGCTCGGCAGCCGATGAGGCGCTGCAGGGCGGTGCCGGCGGCGCTGGCGGTGAGGGCGGTCGTGTCGAGGGCGGTGATTCGATCAACGGCGGCCCGGGCGATGCGACGGCCGGGGGCGGCCGTCCGGATGAGCCCGATCCCCGGTTCCTGGTCGGGCAGAACGGTCCCGGCGTCGAGGGCTGTGAGGACACGGACATCGTCGCGCGTCAGCTTTGTGAGCTCGCGACCAAGGAAGAGGATCCGTTCCTGCGCGCCGATCTCTGGGACGAATACAACGAGTACCGCAGGATTCTGGCCGGGCAGTAGCGGGGCATGATGGTTCGACTGACTCTACTTTTCCTGACGGCAGTCGTCGTGACCGGCTGCTCGACGTCCGAGGTGAAGATTGCCCACTCGGTGCCGCTTCAGTCGGTCAGCGCGCCGTATGCAGAGTCCGAGCTGCTCGACCTCGCAGTCGTCGTGTTCGATTCGGGTGTTCCGGAGGGCGAGCTCGACCGGGAAGTCATCGAAGAGCTGATGCGCGACGGCACCTTCGTCCAGATCCGCCGGGCCGAAGCGATGTTTCTTGCCGTCAAGCTTCGCGAGACCCTGCAGAACAGCGGTCACTGGGGCTCGGTCTGGGTGACGCCGCAAACCTCGACGGCCGTCGATCTCAATATTCACGGCCAGATTCTTCGTTCCGACGGCAATATCGTCGAGCTCAAGGTCTGGGCGGAGGATGGCACTGGCCGGGTCTGGTTCGTCAACGACTACGAAATGGAAACGGCGGCGAGCGCCTACAACCGGCAGCGCTACCCCGATCTCGATCCCTATCAGGACGTGTTGAACGAGATCGCCAACGATCTCGCGAGCTATCGCGCCGGCCTGGACGCGGAGACGGTCGCCGACATTCGAACGATCGGCGAATTGCGCTATGCGAGCGAGCTGAGCCCCGAAGCTTTCGGTGAGTACCTGAGCGAGGACGACGGCGTGTTCGAGCCGCAACGCCTGCCGGCGGCCGGCGACCCGACGCTGCAGCGCTCGCGGAGCGTCAGACAGCGTGAGCAGCTTTTTTTCGAGACGCTCGATCGGCACTACGAGGAGTTCATGCTCTCCGCGGCTGATTCGTACGACAGCTGGCGCGAATACTCCCGTGAGGACTCGCTGCGGATACAGGAGGCGGCCCGAGCCGCAAGACTGCGCACCGGGCTCGGCGCTCTGGCGATTGCCATGTCGATCGCTTACGGCGCACAGTCCGATCGCAGCTCGCTGGCAGACCGGATCATCGCCGATGCCGGAATCTACGTCGGCGGTGACCTGCTGCGATCCGCCGCCGTGAGACGTCAGGAGCGGCGGTTGCACACGCAGTCGCTGCAGGAGCTGTCGGAAGATTTCGAGGACTCGGTCGAGCCGCTGGTCGTCGAGATCCAGGGCACGCAGCACCGACTGACGGGCAGCGCGGCGGCGCAGTACGAAGAGTGGCAGGGCCTGATTCGCGAACTCTTTATCTCCGAGACGGGTTTCGTTCCGGAAGACATCGAACTCTATGCCGAACCCGCCGAGGACGGAGACGACATTGCATCGCCCGATGCAGTGTCGGCGCCGGCTTCCGGTTCGGAGATACAGGAAGCCACGTCCGATGCCGGCGGGGGCACGGAAGCTGACGCCTGAGCCGGGCCGGCGCGGCAAGGCTCGAACTGCTCCAGCCGACTGTCACCCGCTGTGGCCGGGTCGCCGCGTCGGCGACGGCTATCGGCTCGAACGACGGCTGAGCCCCCGCGGGACAGCCTGGCTTGCCATCGACCCGTCCGGTCGGCCGAGGGCGTTGAAGACCGGTTCCCGCAGTCTCATCCGGGCCGAGCATGAAACCGTGGCGGCTCTGGAGCACCCGGGCATTCTTGCCGCGCATGCGTTCATCGACACCGAGGCAGGCAGCTTCAGCGTCTCCGAATACCTGACCGGCGGAGATCTCGTGAGTCTGGCGGGCCTGGATCCGCGGCACTGGCTGTCAAAGGTCGGTGGGCTGATCGCTGCCGTTTCGTATCTGCACGGTCGAGGCCTCGTTCACCGCGACCTGAAGCCGCGCAACGTCATGCTCGACGCGGCGGATCGCGTTCGCCTGATCGACTTCGGGTCCGCAGCGCCCATTGGCAGCGCCTGGGTCAGCGGCGGAACGACAATCGTGTCGCCGTTGCGCGGCCGAGCTCCGGTGTCGCCGGGCGATGATCTCTACGCGCTGGCCAGCCTGCTCCACGAGCTGCTCTATGGGGTCCCGGCTGGTCATCCGCGTCGGCGATCTGCGCCGTCCGGCGCGAGCGCGCTTACCAGTCTGGTCGACGCCCGGCTCGCTGCACCGGCAGCAGCCTGCGATCCGGATCTCGCAGCGTTCGCCGCTGTCATAAAATCGATGGGCGAAGATCAGAGTGCTCAAGAGTGAGTGACGCGAAGACGCAAACGAACGACGACCGGCTCGAACCCACCATCGTGCCAGTCAGGCGCAAGGACGTCGGCGGGGCCGGCGCGCGTCTGCACGCGCCGCGAACGCTGGGACGGCGGCTGATTTCCGCATCGGCCGTCGTGGTCGCACTGGCCGCGCTGATTGGCGTTTTCTTTCTGCTTCCTGACTGGGTCGAGCAGTCGGAGCCTCAGGCACCGCCGGTTGCCGAGGAGACGGTCGTGCCAGCGGCAGTGGAACGTCAGCTCAGCCCCGAGGAGCTCGCCGCGTTGAGGACGGAAGCGGAGGCGCTGCTCGCGGAGCTGCTCGAGCAGCAGCAAGCGCTGGCGATGCGTTCCGCGGCGAGCTGGGGGGACGTGACCTGGTCTGCGTACGAGACGGCGGCGCGGCTCGGTGACGAGGCGTTCCTCGCTGAAGATCTGCCTGTCGCGGTCAGCCAGTATCAGACGGCGCTCGCGACCGGTCGCGATCTGCTCGAGCGGTCGGAGAGCATCATGGCCGATGCGCTCGCTGCCGGTGAGCAGGCCATCGAGGGTGGTAATGCCGACCTGGCGCGATCTCAATTCGATCTGGTTCTCGAGGTCGATCCCGAGAATTCACGTGCGCTCGCTGGTCTCGAGCGGGCGGGCAGGCTGCCCTCGGTGCTCGAAGCAATGCGCCGCGCGGACGGGCTCGAGCAGGCGGGCAGCCTGGAAGACGCGGCACGCGCCTATCGCGAGGTTCTCGAGATCGATTCGGACTGGGAGGCCGCCCGGCAGGCACTCAATGCGGTCAACCGCCGCATCACGAATGCTCGATTCGACTCGCTGATCGCCGGCGGTTTTGCCGCGATCGAGGAAGGCCGGCACGAGCGTGCAATCGAGTTCTTCGGCGAGGCGCTGGTCATGCGCCCGGCTTCCGCAGTGGCGCAGGACGGCCTCGAGCAGGCCGAGCAGGGGCAGCTGCTGGACGCGATCGCGATGGCCGAGATCCGTGGTATGGCTTTCGAGCGCCGCGAGCTCTGGGATCAGGCGATCAGCCGGTATCGTGAGGCGCTCGAGACCGACCCGACGCTCAAGTTTGCGATCGATGGTCTCGCGCGGTCTCAAAGCCGGGCCGACCTCGACGTCAAGCTGCAGGCTCTGATCGATTCGCCGCGCCTGTTGCTGGCCGAAGACGTATTCGCGGATGCGGGTGGCTTGCTCGACCAGGCCCGGGCGATCGAGGAGCCGGGCCCGAAGCTCGCATCGCAAGCCGAGCAGCTGGCGGCGCTCATGGAGCTCGCATCGACGCCGATCGCGATTACTCTGATTTCCGACGGCGCGACCGAGGTCACGGTCTATCGGGTCGGTGAGCTCGGCCAGTTCACGAGCAAGAGCCTGAGCCTGAAGCCCGGCAACTACACGGCCGTCGGACACCGTGTCGGTTACCGGGACGTGCGCAAGAATTTCAGCGTGCTGCCGGGTGCCGCCAACGAGCCGATCACGATTGCCTGTACGGAGGCAATCTAGCCATGACGATTCCCTTCATCATCACGAGGCTCGCGCCATGAGCGATTGGGTCCTGGCCACCGAGGAATCGGGCCACACGCGTCACTATGGAGTCGAGGCGTTGCCGGTCGCCATTGGCGGCAGCGTCGAAGACGACATCGTGCTCGCCGATGTCGCAGGCTCGGTTCAGATCGGTCGGCTGGACGAGGTGTTCTTCGTGCAGCCGCAGCGGGCCACTCAGAATGTGCGTCTCGATGGTGAGTTGCTGCGTGGATCACACCGGATCACTGACGGCAGCGTGATCGCGCTCGATACGGCCAGGCTGACCTGCCGGCTTGCCGGAGGGCGGCTCACCGTCGCGATCGAGGCGCAGATCACGGCAGGCGACACGGCGCCGCCCGACTTCGATTCGCTGGCCAGGAGTCAATCCAGCGAGGTCACGGTCAGCCCGATTTCTTTCGCACCGGAAGCGAACAGCGGTGATTCCGGCTCGCATTTTCGCTTGAGCAAAATGTCGCTGGCCGTTTATGCGGCCTTCGTCCTGCTCGGCACCCTCGGCTGGTTTGCGTTCACCGCAAAGTCGGTTCGGTTCGAGTTGACACCGTCCGCCGAGAGTTTCGAGATTCCCGGAACCCTGTTCAAGTTCAACATTGGCGATCGCTACCTGCTGCGCTCGGGTGAGCATCGAGTGGCGGCCGAGCTCGCGGGCTATTATCCGATCGACGAAATCGTCAACGTCGGCGCGCTCGCCGATCAGACGATAGCGCTGGAGTTCGTCAAGCTGCCAGGGCTCATTACCCTTGCGACCGAGCCTGAAGCGAGCGCCGAAGTCAGCCTGGACGGTGAGGTGATCGGCACGACGCCGCTCAGCGATTACGAGATCCGCCCCGGGACGCATCAGGTCCAGTTCACGGCCGAGCGCTACCTGACCGAGGTCGTTTCGCTCGACGTCGAAGGGGGACACGTTCGTCAGGATCTGACTGCGAGCCTGACGCCGAGCTGGGCGCCCGTCAGCTTGAGCTCGGTGCCTGCCGGCGCCGACATTCGGGTGGACGGGCGCGTGCTCGGCACGACCCCCGATGTGCTCGAGCTCACGGCCGGTGACCGCGAGATCGAGATCGCGCTCTCGGGCTACAACTCCTGGCGGCGCCAGATTCGCGTCGTAGCCGACGAGCCGCTCGAGCTGCCGGAAGCCTCGCTGTCGTTGGCCGATGGCCGGCTTTCTCTGACCACCGAGCCGGCGGAAGCTCAGGTCATCGTCAACGGCGAATAC
>JASFSD010000161.1:0-6183 GCA_050114575.1 Gammaproteobacteria bacterium
ACGCCGACCTGCAGGGGCGCGCGTTGTCCGAGATCGGCGCCGTCTGGGCGGCTCAGGACCCGAGGGGTGCCATCGCGCAGGCCGAGCAGCTGCCGCAAGCGCTGCAAACAACGTTTCGCTCCGGCGCGTTCACCGAGTGGGCCCGCATCGATGGCGCCGATTTCCTGGACTGGATCGCGTCGGCCTCGGCGCTGCCCAGGGAGGCCATGATCGGCGTCGATCTCCTGGCCGGCTCGCATCTGGAGCAATTGATCGATATCGCCGATGCGATGTCCGGTGACCAAGGTCGGTCGATCAGAGCAGCCGCCTACAGCGCGCTGGCCGAGGCGGATCCGGCAATGGCCATGGCGCGCGCTGCGGCCAGGCCGCCGGGCCAGGAACGGGATCTGCTGCTGATGACCGTGGGTTCGACCGTGGCCCGCGGTGATCCCGAGGCCGCATTCGAATGGGCGCGGGAAATCACGCCGCCGTCTCGCAACCTGATGAACCAGATTACGATTTCGCTGGTTCAGTCCGATCCGGCACGCGCGATCGAGCTCATGGATAACCCGCCCAATGGAGTCGATCCACAATTGCTTGCGTCCGTGCTCGGAACGTCGATCGGACGCGATCCCGAGGCCGCCGAGCTGCTGGCGAATTCGCTGGCCGCGAGCGACAGCATTCAGGCGGCGAACGCGCTTGCTCGCGTCGTCGGCAGCTGGATTCGGCAGGATCCGGAGCGTGCCTTCGAATGGGTGCTCGCAAACGATGCGACACTCGACGCGGCGGTTATCGGCCCCGCGGCTCAGGCGATGGCCCGGGCCGATCCGGTTGCGGCAGCCGGATACACCCATCGCATACCGGAACAGTATCGCTCGGCCTGGATCACGCAGATTGCCGGTCCCTACGGTCTGCGCGATCCATCCGGTGCACTCGCCTGGGTCGCGCAGTTTCAAGGGCAGGATTTCTACGATGGCGCGCTCGGGCAGGTCATTTCGGCCTCAGCCCAGGCCGATCCCCGGTCCGCGGCACGCATGCTCGCGCAATCGAGCGGGGATGTGCAGCTCGGTGCTGCGACTCAGGTTGCCCAGGCGCTCGCGCGACAGGATCCGCGCGAGGCCGCGCGCTGGGCGGCGACGCTGAGAGAGCCGCGCGCCCGGCGCAGCGCAATTTCAGCCACCGTCCTCGCGTGGGCGGCCGGTGATCTCGGCGGAGCGCGAGGCTTCGCTCTCGGGCTCGAACGTGGCGAGACGCGGGATCAGGCGCTGAGCGCGCTGATTCTGAGCATGGGTCAGACCGGCAGATTCGATCGGGACCTGCTCGGCTCCTTCAGTTCGGACTCTGCGGGTCAGGCGGCTCTGGCCGGCGCAATACCGATGATCGCGCGCACCGACCGCGCCGAAGCCGAGGACCTGCTGCGGCTAGTGACGAGCGCGAACACGCGACGTCAGATCGAAGAGCGCATCGAAACGCTTCAGTGACTGCGTCGGGCGCCGTCGTTCTCACCCTCGCCTGAGTCCGTCGAGGGCAGCGGCAGATGCCGCCGCCCTCGCGGTTGGGTCCATCGAGTCGCGTCAGGACCGGTGCAGAGTGATCCCTGACTTCCGGGCCCTCTTACTGCATCGCCAGCAGTGCTTCGTGGGCAATCTTGAGCTGCTGGCTGCGCCAGATCAGATTGTCGATACGCATGATCAGGTTGCCGGGATCGTTCGCGGTTGTGACGAACCACTCACCGTTCACGATCTGTGTGCGCAGGTCGCCGAGCCGGTCGACCGCTCGGTCCCACTTCAGCGTCTTGATCATGCTCAGCGCCCGGCTGTGATCCCGCAGTAGGCGATTGAGGCTCGGGCTGATCAGCGTGCCGTTGGCCTCGGCGTTGTTCAGGGCCTGCTCCAGGGTGAAAAAGTATTCGACGGCGAGGTCGATCTTGCATTGCAGCACGGCCTCGTAGTACTCAACCCCGACGAGAGACGTGCCGACCAGAGACAGGCAGACTTCGCGAGTATTCAGGGGGTAGAAAGAGCCCTCGAATACGCGCAGGCGCGGTGGGTTGAACACGTTGAAGGTGAACGGGCTTGCTGCACCTTCGATCAGAAGGTCTATCAACGTCGGCTGGTAGGAGGCCTGCTCCACCCACTGCAGGTCGCCCTGATCTTCGAGCAGACCGACGCGTTCGTCGATGTACATGCCCGGCACTTCGCTCGGCAATTGCGTGACGGTCGATATTGCGTATTGCGCATCCTGAGGACCGAGGCCCAGGTCCGCAAACTCGAAGCTGTTGTTGCCGACAATCAGAGCCAGGCAAGGAGAGCCTACGGTATCGGCGCGGAGCCTTAAGGGTGGCACGGCATTGGGGGCGAAGAACTCTCTGAGATCGAACAGAGTTGTCAGATCCAGAACGGAGCTGACGCCCTCAATCTCTCCGGTGGCTGAGCCGTAGGGATTGCCACCAGGATTCGAGCCAGACAGATCGTAGACAAGGCGGGGATCGAAGACCGAGAAGTCGCCTTCGCATAAACCTTCGGCCTTGTCGACTCCAGGCCATACCGGCGCCAGTGCCTGGGTGACCGTTTCACGCAGCAGCGAGTCCTTCAACTTGTTAGGCAGCTCGACTATCTGGGACGTGGACGGGTTGCAGCCGCCGATCCCGATCTCGCCGTCCGGAATTCCGTCCGCGTCCTCGAGGCAGAACCTTGCGTACGAGGTGTTTGGTGGGAGGTTCGGCGTCAGGCAGAACTCCAGGTGGCTGATTTCATCGGCACCACCCCTCTGCTTGTTGAGGCCCGTGTCGGCCGAGGTCTCCGGGATGTAGTCGTACAGGAGTCCGTCCGACCGCTTGATGACGAGTTTGGCCATGGCTCCGCCTTCGATCGCGAAATCGAAGGAGTTGCGCATATCGCGGTCCTGCTCGGTGTCGCTGTAGTACGTGAGCGTGACAACGACATCGACATACTCTTCGAGGATCGGGTCCCAGACGCTGTAAGTGTCGCTGACGACGCCGCCTTCCGGCCCGCTCAGAAAATTCGGAAACTCCGGCTTGGAGAATTCGGTGCTGTATGCGGGGCACTTCCCTTTGACCGTCGCGTCGTTGGCGGTGAGGAGCACGGGTTCTATACCGAGCCCGGTCGCCAGGGGGGTTCCCGGTGGTTGCGCATGGGCTTCTGACGCGAGCAACGTCAGGGCCAGCACGCCTGCGAGTGTGACTAGTTTAGATCTCATTTTGCGATTTCCCTCTGCACTTTTGATGGTTTCCCCCCCATCACAAGTCCCTTCGTCGTCCGTCCTGCCAATCAGGCCGGATTCTCAATCAGTCGCGTTTCGAGGTGCCGACAAGAGCCCGGCCACCTCGTGGTCGGCCCAGTAGCGGTTCTTCTTGTTCTTATTCTCTCGTCAGAGCCAAATATTCGGCTGCCTGTTCTGGCTTGCCCCATTCGGAATACAGTGAGGCCAGTCGCTCCTCGGCCTCCGATACATAGCGTGGCAACGCGCTCGAGTCTTGGCTCAGCGTGCTGAAACTCTCGAGCAGCAGCGGCTCCGCCTCGGCGAATCTGCCTTGTCCTGCCAGTGCGGCACCCTCGGCGCCGATCGCGACGGCTGTGCGCCAGTGATCTTCGGAAAATGCCGTTGCGTAGACGTCGCGCGCCTCGACGGCGAGATCCAGCGCCTCCTGGTACTGGCCCTGAGCAACCAGGCTCTTGGACAGCAGCACCATGCTGTGCGCCGCGCTCGGGTGGTCGCGGCCAAGCAGCTCGACGCTCATTGCGAGTGATTCATGCAGCAGTTCCTCCGCTGCCTCGTAGTCGCCGTTATCCATTGTCCAGAGCGCAATGGTGTAAAGGCCGTTTGCAATCTCCGGATGGGAATCGCCGAACGTCTCGCGCTGTATGTCGAGGGCTTCCCGAGCCAGAGCCAATGCTCTGGTGTGATCGCCCATGTCATAGCGCAGATAAGCCAGGTTGTTCGTCAGGGCACCAACGGCCGGGTGTCGCTCGCCGAGGAGCTTCTTCTGCATGGCCATCGCTGCTTCGTAGTTCTCTGCCGCGCTGTCGTAGTTGCCCTGCAGATGCTGTACGTAAGCGAGATTGCTCAACGCGACGGCGATATCCGCGTGCTCCTCTCCGTGCAGGCGCCGCTGCATCGTCAGCGCTTCCCGGTAGAGCGATTCGACTTCCTCCAGCGTGCCGGCTACCTCGAGGACGTAGGCGAGATTGTTGATCGCATCGGCGAGGTCGGGATGAATGTTGCCCTGTGTTGCCCGGCGCATCGCGACCGCTTCTCGGAGCAGCGGAACCGGCGTCTCGAAATCGCCCTGATCATAGATATTGAGAGCGAGGTCCTCGAGGCTGTCGGCCACGTCCGGGTGTGACTCGCCGAAAACGGCGCGTCGGATGTCGAGCGACTCGCGAATCAACGGCTCGGCTCCGGCGTAGTCGCCTTTCTCGGTCAGCACGTAGGCGAGCTGGGTCAGCGTGTCTGCCACCTCGGGCGCCTCATTACCGAGCAAAGTGCGGCGAACCTCCAGGGCATCGCGGAGATTCTTTTCGGCCTCTTCGAATTCAGCCCTCAGTGCCTGCACTTCGCCGAGATGGTCGAGGCTCTCGGCGACGACCAGATGCTCGTCACCGAAGATCGATCGACGCTTCGCGACCGACTTGGCGACCAGGGGTGCGGCGGCATCGTACAGGCCGAGGCTCGTATAGACCGTGCCCATGGTATCCATCAGGGTCGCCTGGATTTCGGGTTGCTCGCTGAGCTCGGAGTCGATCCGTGCGGCGCCCTGGTCGAGAATTTCCCGTGCAGTGATGGTGTTTCCGAGCGCTTCGCTCGGATCGGCAACCGCGAACATGCCCACCATGAAATCCGTAGTCTGCCTGGCCGTCTCGGCCTCGATCTCTGCGATTCTGCGCTGCTCCTCGGCTTCGACCCGCGCGAAGTAGGCGGTGACAGCCAGCCCGGATGTGATCGCCATGCCGACGAACGACCCAGTGGTCAAAACCATCATGCGCCGGTGGCGTCGCTGCGTCTCGCGCTGGCGCAGTGCATCGAACCCAACGCCGAGCATGCCGGCAATCAGCTTGAGCTTGGCCAGCGGTTTCGGGTCCTTGCCCGGTCGGGCGTCGGCGGCGATCGGCTCGCAGAGCGTGTCCGTCAATTCGCCGTCCTCGCCGATCTGGTAGCGCAGTGCCGGCGGGAAGCATTCCTGGTCGGCAGTGTCCGGATTGGCCGATGCCCCCGGTTCGCCGTCGACTATCAGACAGAAGATTCGGTGCGAACGTCCGAGTCGCTTGAACGTCAGAATTTCCTCGTTGGTCCAGTGCGATTTGGCCGCACGCGGCGAGCAGATCACGATCTGGCAGGCGGAACTGCTGAGGGCTTCGGTCAGGGTGTCGCCGAGGCTGGTCGCCGTCGCCAGCTCCTCGCGATCACGAAAGACGGGCGCGAGTCTTTCGGGCACGGTGCCGCAGACCGTCCGCTCGCCGACGATATGCTTCGGTACCTTGTAAGTCTCCAGCGCCTTGTGCAGCCAGGCAGCCCATTTCTCGTCGCTGTGGCTGTAGCTGATGAAGGCGCGATATTTGAAGTTGTCGGCCACCTGTCTCCTATCGTTCGGGGCTTGCGTGGATTGCGGCAGGGACGATCAGTGCACATTCTTACGCCCCCTTTGATTATGTTACAAGTTACACGGAGATTTATTACATAAGCTTTGCATTTGACATAAGTGGCTCCGAATTTCGGGCGTCAAGCAAAGTTGGTTTGGATGTCCGGATCCGGTCAAAGGTCCGCGTCGCGACTGCACCGTTTCGGTGCAGGATGCCCCATTTTCAAGCCTCGATCCTCCAGAGGCTGCCTTCCTCGATCGGCCGCTCCCGATGCAGCAGGATCCACTCGGCATGCTCGTCGAGCGCGGCCTCGCCGAGCGCCCTCAGAATTCGCCGGCGCTCCATATCGGTGCCCACTGCATCGAGTCGGCGCCGAGCGTTCCTGAAGATGCGAAACATGAAGTCGTACTGCTTGATGACTTCCTTCTCGGCAACGCGATACGCGTACGCCTGACGGACGCTCAGTAGCAACAACAATGACCCGAGCAGGACGAACAGCACTGTCCGAATCGAGTCCGACGATGTGAGCAACATGAACACGAGTATCGTTGGCACGGCAATCCCGATGATCTGGGCCATGCGCTCGATCTGACCGCTGCGCACG
>JASFSD010000162.1:0-6144 GCA_050114575.1 Gammaproteobacteria bacterium
GTTTGGTTTTTTATCGACGTTGAAACCGACGACGGCGAAGTCGAAAACTGGGGCTTCGAGATGGGTAGCCCGAATGGGCTGATTCGTCGTGGGTGGCGTCATGATTCGCTTCAGGAAGGACAGGTCGTGACGGTGCAAGGTGTTCGCGCCAGAGACGGGAGTCAGAGGGCCGCTGTTCGGTCGGTTTCCTTGCCGGACGGGAGAAGTCTGTTCGGCGCGCAGGACGAGTCGAACTAGCCTGGCTGAGACGCTGGCTCAACGAGCGGGAGGAATAGGCCGGCTGCGCGAGTAGTGTTTCGATCTGCCGGGGTTTCTTTGACTTTACATCTGCGATGTCTTCGTCGTGGTTTGCAGTAAGTGTAGCCATCCCAACTCACTACGGAGCTTGGTCTACTCCTCTGAGTCGAGCCTGATCGAGTAGAATCCGATTTCAACAAACAATATAAGGTGACCGAGATGTCACTTTACGAGGGGCAATCTAGCAGTGGCACTTGAGTCCGGCACACGCCTCGGCCCCTATGAAGTCGCCGAGCAGATCGGAGCCGGCGGCATGGGCGTCGTCTATCGGGCTACCGACACCGCGCTCGAGCGGGATGTCGCGATCAAGGTGCTGCCGGCGACGTTTGCCGAAGACGCCGATCGCCTGGCGCGCTTCGAGCAGGAAGCGAAGACTCTCGCCGCGCTGAATCATCCGAACATTGCCCATATCCATGGGCTCGAGCGTGGCGAAGGCGTGACGGCGCTGGTCATGGAGCTCGTTGACGGGCCAACGCTCGCCGACCGGATCGCGCAGGGGCCGCTGCCATCCGACGAAGCGCTCAATATCGCGCTGCAGATCGCCGAGGGTCTCGAGGCGGCCCACGAGCGCGGTATCGTCCATCGCGATCTGAAGCCGGCGAACGTCAAACTTCGCTCCGACGGCACCGTCAAGATCCTCGATTTCGGAATCGCCAAAGCGCTCGACAACGAGACGGGCGATAGCGGTCCCGTCGCGCCGTCGCTGACTACGCCGGCGATGACCCAGGCCGGTATGATTCTCGGCACGGCCGCATACATGAGCCCCGAGCAGGCGCGCGGCAAGCGTGTCGACCGGCGCTCCGACATCTGGGCCTTCGGCTGTGTCCTCTATGAGATGCTGACGGGGCAGCCGGCTTTCGGCGGTGAAGACGTGCCGATCACGCTGGCGCGTGTGCTCGCCTATGACGCCGACATGACGACGATGCCGAAGGCGATCGCGCCGGGGGTGCGGCAGACTCTGGAGCTCTGTCTGCGCAAGGACCCGAAGAAGCGGATTGCCGATGTCGCCGATGTCAGGCTTGCGCTCAAGGGTGAGTTCGCTGTCGCAGGCGCGGCGGAGGACGCAGCAGCGGACGTCGCAGCCGTGCCGTTCTGGCGTCGGCCGCTTGCCGTCGGTGCGGCGATGCTCGTCGTCGGCGCCGGGCTTGCCGCGCTTGCCGCCGCCATGCTCGCGCCGGCCCCGGTCACGCCGCCCGTGAACCGCTTTAGCGTCGACTGGCCCCGGGATCTCACCGCAAGACGCTCGGGTGAAAACGTCGTCGCCTTCGCCCCCGACGGGCGCCATTTCGTCCTAAACACCGAAGCCGGGCTCTACCTGCGGGCGATGGACGAGCTCGAGGGCCGACAGTTGCCGGGGACCGAGGAAGACCTGCATACGCCGTTCTTCTCGCCCGACGGGCAGCAGATCGCCTACTGGACACCCGGGCGACAACTGAAACGGATCGGTATTAGCGGCGGTGCGCCCGTCGTGGTCGCGAGCCTGGCGGGCAGCGACCAGGAAATAGGCGGGGCCGGCAACCTGCGGGGCGGGAGTTGGTCCATCGACAACACGATTCTGCTGGCGATAGGTGAGGGGATCCAGCGTGTGCCGGCCAGCGGCGGTGCGTTCGAGCTCGTGATCCCGGCCGGCGAGGAAGAATTCTTTCAGTCGCCGTCGCTGCTGCCCGACGGCGACGGCGTGCTTTTCAGCGTCGTCACGGGCAGCGACTGGAACAGCGCGCAGATCGTCGTGCAGTCGATTGCTACGGGCGAGCGCAGGGTCCTCATCGAGGGCGGTACCTCGCCGCGCTATGTGTCAACGGGGCATCTCGTCTACGCGATCGGTGCGGACCTGTTCGGCTTAGCTTTCGACGTCGACGAGCTTACGGTCTCGGGCAGTGTCGTTCCGCTCTTGCAGGGCGTCGCCCAGTCCCTGACCCAGGTCTCGGGGCTCAGCAACTATGATCTCGCCGATGACGGCACGCTGCTCTTTGTGGAAGGTGGCTCGTCAGAGCAAGTGCGTCTGTCACCAATGTGGGTCGATCACAGCGGACGCGCGGAGCCTGCGGCGGATATTTCCTGTCTGTGTTTCGATCCCGCACTGTCGCCGGACGGCACGCGTGTCGCCTTCACGCAAGTCGATACCGTCGATGGCGCCGGCGACATCTGGATTTTCAGCTTTGCGCAGCAGACCTTTACGCGGCTGACTTTCGGCGGTGGGCCGAATGCTTCGGCGGTCTGGTCACCCGACAGCCGCCGCATTGCCTTCGGTAACGGCGCCGGTCTCTTCGTGCGGAACGCCGACGGCACCGGCACCTCGGAGCGCCTGCTCGAGGCCACGGCGTTCCCGCTGTCCTGGTCGGAGAACGGCGAGATCCTCTATCGGATACAGCGCGAGGGATCCGCCGAGTTCGATCTCGGCGCGCTCGCGATCGACGGTGAACCCGCGCCACGCGAAATCCTGTCGCTCGGTCTCGCCATGCCGCGGGCCCAATGGTCGCCGGATCAGAGCTGGCTTGCCTACGTCTCGGAAGAGTCGGACCGGGCGGAAGTCTATGTGCGCCCCTATCCGGATATCGACGCGGGTCGCTGGCAGGTCTCGTCGGCCGGCGGCGAGGATCCGCACTGGTCGGCCGACGGCAGCGCGCTCTATTTCCAGGGGCCGCGCGAAGTGATGCGCGCCGATGTCGACAGCGGCGAGAGCTTTCGTTTCGACACGCCGGAACCCGTGTTCACGACGGCCGACTACATTATGGTCGGAAATGCACCGCGACGCTTCGATGTCTCGGTCGACGATGAGCGCCTGATGATGGTTCGCCTCGACACGGGGATCGGGGGGCAGTACAGGCTGATCGTCGTTCAGAACTGGGTCGAGGAGCTGAAGCGGCTCGTGCCCGTGGATTGAGAGGCTGACGAAGGCCTCGACCTGGCCGATCGTGGCAGTTCTGAAGCGGGGAGTTCAAGTGTCTCTCATGGTGCCGAATGCACTTTGCGCGGGACGTTTGCCACAATCCAGTCTCTTTTCAAAGCGACGAAGCTGAACGTACTTCAAGCAGTACCTGATAATGTTTCCGCGGAAACATTTCGTCGAGCAGCGTGCGGTGTTGTGTCGGGCTAGAAATCGATGCGGAATTCCTTGCCGCGCTCGACAAACCCTCGGCGGCGGTACAGCTCATCGATCTCCGGGCGTGAATCACGGCTCATTGCGATCAGCTTGTAGCATCGTTCCGCTCTGGCCGTCTCTATGATGGCGTCGACGAGCTCCGTTCCGACGCCCATGCCGCGCAGTGATGGATCCACGAGCACATCGTCCATCAACCCGAAAGGAGCAGCTTGGACGTCGGTACCCAACAAGTAGAGGTACGCATGCGCCACCTCGCGCTCGTCCCGCTCGAAGGAAAATCGGAAACCTTGCGCGCGCGCTGCTTTGCGATTGATCGTCATGTCGGCGTTCCTCCCAGGTTCGGAGAGCTGATCCGCACCCGAATTCTTTCTTCATCTTTCGCCCGACAACATCGAGCGAGGGCCAGAAAAAGTCAAGTCTTCGGTCGCAAGGCCGGAACAGGACAAGGCAACAGGCGTAACAGCACATCGGCCACCAGGCCGAGTGCTATCATTCCGGCCTTTTATCATGTCGCTCGAAAGATTCATTCCTGCGGGCGCAGCTGAATTCCTGGAGTTGGGTGGAATGGGAAAGACTCTCGAAGACGTTATAGAGCAGGCAGGCAGCGCGGTCACGCTGCTATGGGAATCGGAGACACCCCCGGCCGTCGTGCCGCGGGTCGTGCCGGAGTTCACTAACTGGCGTACCGAACAGCTTGCCTGGCGGCGCACTGCAGTCCTGTTCGATCAGTCGCACCACATGGCGGATCTCAACATCAAAGGTCCGGATGCGCTTCGCCTGATCAGCGATCTGGCCGTCAACAGCGTCGAAAACTTTCCCGTGGATATGGCGAAGCAGTTCGTCGCGGTCAATCACGACGGTTACGTCATCGGCGACAACATATTGTTTCATCTCGACGATGACGAGTATCAGGCCGTTGGCATTCCGCCCTCGATCAACTGGTTGAACTTTCATGCCGTCACCGGTGGCTACGACGTGCAGATCTGGCGTGACGACAACTCGTTCTATCGTAAGGGCGATCCGGTTCTGTACCGCTACCAGGTTCAGGGGCCGGGCGCCCTTGACGTAATCCGCGAAGCGACCGGAGAGGAGCCGCCGAAGCTGCGCTTCTTCCATATGGCTCGCCTGAACATTGCGGGCAGGGAGGTGCGAGCGCTGCGTCACGGAATGGTGGGTGAGCCGGGCTTCGAGATGTGGGGCCCATGGAAAGACAACGATGCCGTGCATTCGGCGCTGCTCGAGGCGGGCGAGAAACACGGTATGGTCCGGGTCGGCGGCCGCGCCTACCATACCAATGCGCTGGAGTCGGGCTGGCAGCCGCGCCCGCTGCCGGCGATCTACTCGGGTGAGAAGATGCGGCCCTATCGGGAATGGCTGACGGAACGTGCCTACGAGGCGACATCGGCGCTTGGCGGCAGTTTCTATTCAGAAGATATCGAGGACTATTACGTCACACCGTTCGACCTCGACTATGGACGTATCGTGAAGTTCGATCATGACTTCATCGGCCGGGAGGCGCTCGAGGCAATGGTCGCGAGTGGCGCGTCGGAGCGCCGACGAAAGGTCACGCTGGTCTGGAACGGTGACGACACGACGGCGGTCTACGCCTCCATGTTTCATCAAGGACCGCTGGCCAAGTTCATCAACCTGCCGGTCTCGCTCTACGACACGTTTCATGCCGACCGCATCGAGGTCAACGGCAAGGTCGTCGGCATGTCTGGATGGACCGGGTACTCGGGCAACGAGCGGGCGATGCTCTCGCTCGCCACGATCGACGCCGAGTTCGCCGAGCCCGGAACAGAGGTCACACTCTTCTGGGGCGAAGACAAGCCGTCTTCCAAGGTTCAGGTCGAAGATCACGTCCAGGTCGAGATTCGGGCCACCGTGATGCCGGCACCGCTGGTCGAGAAAGCCCGCACCGAGTATCGCTCGGACGCCGGGCTGAAGTAGCCGCGGCCGGTCGGTTCGCACTGGCGGCCACGACTGCTGGTCCGGCGGTTTTCCAGCCGGCGGCATTCTGTCGTGTGCGATTCGGCAGGTGCCGGCTTTGTCGCCGTTTTGCGCAAAATCCTCCCAGTCGAAGGCAAGAATGTCCTAACGCTTCGCGCCGGTTTGCAGACAGAATTCTCCCACGGTTGGAAGAGGCAACAGCCTGCCGAAGACCGGACGAGATTGGGTAAGGCGAGTCGTATCCCTCCCGACTCAAGCAGTGAAGAAAACTCAGGAGAAGGCTAATGCGAAACAGTATCAGAAAGTTCATCCAGGACGAGGACGGCTTGACCATGGTCGAGTACGCGATCGCTGGTTCTCTTGTCGGTCTTGCTTGCGTGCTTGCGTTTACCAACCTGGGTAACGCCATCGCCGGTGCGATCAACGCAATCATCGGTGTGCTTAACCCTTAAGGGTTAATCGGCCAGGGCGTTTTCACACCTCAGCACTCCAGGAAACGCCCTCGGCCCCGTTTTCCATAGCTTGCACCTCCTGAGTGAGTTGTGGCTGCGTCACCCGGGCTGCCAAGCGCAGCCCGGGTGGTGACTTTTGGATTCTGCTTCGGTGATTTCCTCGCAATTCGCGGTTCCGTTCGCCGGGGCGTTATAGTTGCGTTTCTGTCCCGCCACGTTCGGAGATTCGGGGTTATTCGCGTGAAGATGGAACGGCTGATCCCAATGCTGCCCGTCAGCAGCATGCCGAGAAGTGTCGAGTTTTATGAAAAGCTCGGGTTCACCGTGGAGAACCGTAACGAT
>JASFSD010000163.1:0-6138 GCA_050114575.1 Gammaproteobacteria bacterium
CGCTCGAGCCGGGTTCAGCAGAATTACGGCCTGAGCCCGGAGTTGCTCGAGTTGTCCGAGGTTCGCGAGGACCTGCTCGACACGCCCCAGCTGGATCGCTACATCACTTACCTGCAGAGCAATGGTCTCGATGCAGACAGATACCTCGCCGCCTACTGGGGGCGAATAGCCAACGGCGCATCCGTGGTGCTGATGGCCGTGCTGGCGCTGCCGTTCGTCCTCGGCGGTCTCCGATCCGCCGGCACCGGAGCGCGGATGCTCGTCGGTCTCGTCATCGGGCTCGGCTACTATGTGCTGGTGCAGTTGTCGGCGCAGATCGGTGACGTCTTCTCACTGGATCCCGTCGTTGCCGCCTGGGCTCCCGGTGCGCTGCTTCTTCTCATCACCGGAGTTGCCGTCGCCAGGCTTCGATAACTTCGGCCGCCTGAGCAACACCGTTCGCGAGATCCGGTCGTGCCAGGTCAGCCGCTCGCGGTCGACCAGACTCCAGACAAACCCCAGCCCCAGGGCCAGAGCCGACAGCAGCGCGGCAAAAAAGCGGACGGTGGCGGCACCGAGAGCCACGGGTCCCCCGCGACGGCTCACGAGCACGAGCCGCCACGCCCGCATGCCGAGAGTGACGCCACCGTGTGTCCAGCACCAGGCGAAGTAGGCCCAGCATGCTGTCAGCAGCAGGCCCCGGAACCAGACGGATTGGGAGTCGAACGGTTCGCCGCGGCGGGCTGCGATGACGAGCCCGGTCAGGAGCATGAGCAGCGCAAACACAGCGAGCAGGTCGTAAACGATGGCCGCCAGGCGCCGCCAAATGCCTGAGCGGGCAAGGGGGGTATGACTGGATATCGACATTTGAGCGGATTTTCGCTGCATGATAGACGCAAAGAGCGTCTCTTTTAGAGATTTTCGGTGCTTTACTCGCTATCGGGAGCGGGCGGAATGATCTCCGGCTCCGTTAGTGTCGGTACGGCCTCGGGAATCTCGGGCAGCTCGACCGGCAGCACGGTCTCCGGGTTGGCGCTCTCGGTCGCGAGGCCCGCCGGCTGGCGTGCCGCGGCCGGTGGGCGTTCCGGTCGGCCGGGTTCGGGCTTCGGCAGGATGTCGGTAATCCGGAAGTAGCGCTCACCGGAGCGGTTCTCGAACAGCGAGGTCAGCGAGTCCATCGCCAGCAGCAGACCTCCGGTGACGATAATGGCGCCCATGGCGGCAATCAGAACCCGCAAGATCATGGTTGAATGCTACTCGATTGCCGTCGCCTGTGCCCGTCGACCGCGCGTGAATTGCGACTTCTCGGCGATTATTGCTATCCTGTTTCGATGGCCTGGCGCGACCAAAACGATGAGCCGTACGAGCTCAAGACCGTCAAGAAATCCGATGCGCCCTCAGGCAGTGAGGGTGGCAACTGGATCAAGTACGAGATCACTCAGGGCACGAACGTCATCACGGGGTATCGTCAAGGCAGTGTGACCTCGATCAAGCGAGTCGCCGAGGAGATCGTCGTCGGCCTCAACGAGCGGCGGTCGCCCAATCGGGGACGCGTTCAGCTGACCCAGCTGAAGAAGACCGCTAAACGCGCAGCATCCTGATTCTGCAGTCAGACCCGCCGGCGGCGCGGCTGCGCCGTAAGGCCCCCGCCCGCCAGCAGCAGTGCCGGCAGCCAGATCCACGCAAACGCTCCGCCTCCGCCATCCACGACGGTAACCTGGACCGGCTCCGGATCCTGAGTCGCATCCTCGAGCGGAAGAAGGCTCATTCCGTCGCTCTGATACGGCCCGAACTCGTCCGAGTAAGTTCCGAAGTCGGCGTCGTACAGCTCGATCAACAGGTCGTAGTAGCCGCTCGGATAGCCTGAGACGAGCTCCGTCTCGACAAAGAACTCGTCATCGCCGGTGGCGCCGGAGATCCAGAAATCGCCGGTAGAGTGGTAGTGCTCCCAGGTCGTTCCGTCGGCGCTCAGATAAAGCTCGGCATAGACCCAGGCGCCCTCACTGTAGCTGTCGGCATCGATGCGGACGCTGACGAAGCGATAGAAGCCGTCGCCGTCGAAATCGTCGAACAGCTCCACGTCAGCATCGTAAATGTAGTGATCCGGCGATGCGGCGGCAACGCCCGGAAGGGCCAGAAGCAGCGCCACGGCGACTTGTTCATGCAGCGGTTTGCTCATTGTCAGGCTCCCAGTTGCGCTCCGTGGGCCCTATTGAACCGCGTAATAGCTGAATGCAGCCTGAGCATGCCCAGGATCGTGACGGGCATCCCGCCGTCGAAGCTCGTTCTTATGTCTAATTGGCCTCAAGTTCCGGGCAGGGCGCCCGATAGAGAACTGTGAGCCAATGGGTGGCGAAGCGAGGAGCGCCGTGCACAGGATGCCTGATCCCGTGGGCGGGGATGCGATATGACCGAAGGGCGACCAACTCTATTGACCCTCGACGACGACCCGTCGATCGCGAAGCTCATTGCGAGCGTCGGGGACCGAGTGGGATTTCGTTCGACTGCCCTGTGCGACGCGGACGAGTTTTTCGCGTCGGTGACCGAGCAGGCACCAGACATGATCGTGCTCGACCTGCAGATGCCGGGACAGGACGGTGTGGGTGTGCTGCGCTACCTGGCCGATCATCACATCGAAGCGAACGTGCTGCTCGTATCCGGCATGGACGAGCGCACGATGACGTCAGCAGAGCAGTATGGCGTCGCCCGCGGCCTGACGATGTGCGGTGGTCTGCAGAAGCCCTTCGAGCCGGAAGAGCTGGCCAGCCGGCTGCAGCATGTGCATGCCAAGATCCGGGCGATCACTGTCGAAGATCTGCAGAGAGCCATCGACGAGGACGAGCTGCTTCTCTATTACCAGCCAACGTTGCGCCATCTTGCCGACGGCGGCTGGGGCGTCAAGGCGATGGAGGCCCTGATCCGCTGGCAGCATCCGGTGCGCGGCCTGCTGACACCGGACAAATTCCTGAGCATGGGCGAGAAAAACGGGCTGAGCCGGGTGCTGACCGATTACGTCATTCAGCGCGGTATCCATCGACTCAAAGGATGGTGCGCCGCGGGTCTCGACATCGGGCTTCGAATGAACATCGCAGCATCGCTGATATCCGACCTCGAATTTCCGGATCGGCTGGAGAGCCTGCTCTGGCAGCATGAAATCGATCCGCGACTCGTGACGCTGGAGATCACCGAGACGGCGATGCTCGATCAGCAGTCGCACACTTTCGATATTCTGACGCGGTTGCGGGTGAAGAACATCAATCTGGCGATCGACGATTTTGGAATCGGCTATTCCTCGCTGACCCAGCTGTTCCAGATGCCCTTCAACGAGATGAAGATCGACAAGTCGCTGGTCGGCCGCACGCCGGAATCGAAGGAAGCGTCGATCATGGTGGACGCGCTCGTCTCTCTGGCGCACAAGCTCAGTCTTACTGTGTGCGCCGAGGGCGTCGAGACAGAAGAGACGCTCGATTTTCTCGGTGAGATCGGCTGTGATTCGGTTCAGGGTTTCTATGTCAGTAAGCCGGTACCGGCGCAAGCAGTTCCAGCGATCGTGAAGAAGTGGGACCCGGGCTCGACCGAGGACGAGAGGCTAAATCTGTCGGCATGATGTGCGATCATGGTCCGCATGCCGGAGGCGGAGCGGCCCATGTCAGCATCGGCGATTTCAAGAGTGTTTCGGTCCTGTTGCTCACGCAGGAAGCTTGCCTGTTGCTCGAGCAGGCGGGTAGGGCAGTACTCTGCAATCCTGCTTGCCGCGTCTCTTGCCTTCGGCCGCCCCGCGCTCGGTCAGCTCGCCCAGCCGAACGAGCGTGGTGTCGCGATGGGGCACCTGCACTATTTCGTCGACGACGTCGCGGCCAATCGCGATTTCTGGCTCGCGCTCGGCGGTAGCCGGGTTGCATCGCCGGAAGGCGAGATTGTCAAAATGCCGGGCGTGCTGATATTCATCAGTGAGGCTGATGCGGGGAGTAATAGCTCGGTGCTCGATCACGTCGCATTCCGGGTACGCTCGCTCGAGACGATCGAGGCGCGCGGTTTCGATCTCGAGCTGCTCGAAGCGTTTCCTGGAATCGCATCGATCCATACGCCCAACGGCGACCGAATCGAGCTCTTCGAGGAAGGGACGGCGACCAATGTCGGCTTCGATGCCGATGCCGCAGACCAGTCGGACGGAGTTGCGGGGCGCCACAACCGGCCGCTCGTCGCTGCGCTGGACTCGCATCATCTGCACTTCTACCTGCCCGAAGCCCAGGTGGCTGCAGCACGCGATTGGTATGTCGAGCATTTTGGCGCGGTCGCCGGCATGCGCTGGCGTTATCTCGCGGCTGACCTTCCCGGGATGAATCTGAATTTTTCGGCAACGGATCCGGAGCGAGCGCCTACGCGGGGGCAGACACTCGATCACATCGGATTCGAGATCGAGAATCTGGAGCAGTTCTGCCGCGCGCTCGAGGCAGCCGGGCTCGAGCTCGAGCAACCGTTTCGACGCTCGGGTGCGAGTCTTGCTACGGCTGTCCTGGTGGATCCCTGGGGAACGACGATCGAGCTCAGCGAGGGGCTCGCTCTGTATTGATCTGCTAATGCAGCGTCAGGCGCAGCTGCCGCCAGCGGTACGCGAGGAACGCAGTCTGGGCCAGCAGCAGAACGAGGCCCGTGTTGGCTCCCGTGAGCATGGTCGCGATCTCGCTTTCGGCGTCGAAGCCTGCCACCCAGCCTGATGGAAGTATCCCGGTCATGAGAACCGTCGCCAGCGGCGATAACGAGGCGATGACGGTCTGAAACCGTGTGACATCCTCGATTGCCGCTGCGCTGACGATCGCGATGAGTATCGGCAGCAGCCAGAGCAGCAAAGCAGACAGCAACACGCCGCGCGCTTGAAAAACCTGCAACAGCAGCAGGGAGTAGATCAATGCGAGCCCGAGCGCGAACGGCAAACGCCAGTGCGCAAAACCGGTTCCCTCCAGAAATTCCATGAAGCCGGCATCCATCATCGTGCCGTAGATCGCCCAGTAGCCGACGAGCGCGACGACGGTGAAAAGACTCATGAATGCGAGGTTTGCCGAATCGTCTTCCCACGGCAATGGATTCTTGCGCTCGTGCTTCGCTGCGCGGCGGACGCCCCGGACGTAGTCGTGATGCGTTGGCACGACGTTGAAATAGAGAAAGATGCAGAGCAGCCAAACCGCAATGGAGTAGACGAGTGGCAGGCCGATTGCAATGATCTCGCCCAGCTGGGCCAGATTTCTCGTGCCGAAAAGCGAAAACGGCAGGTACTGCCCTGTAATTGCCGGCCAGAGATTCCCGACGACCAACACGACGAACACCGCAAGCATGCCGAGTGCGTAGGGCTTGCTCAGCGAGTGTCGGTTGGCTTTTTGCCAGCGTCTTACTGCCATCGACGCGAAGGTGACGATCAGTCCCAATTGCAACATCAGCGTGAACCAGAACGGCGAGATCATCCAGTCGAAAAACGGCACTGGATCGGCAAAGGAGAGGAAGGGCAGGTCGTCGTCGGGCGGCCCGAAAACCGGTCCCTGTGGCCCCCCGGGGCCTGGTGCGAAGGGCGGGCCGCCCTGTGGGATGCCGTTGGGTATGCCCATGAGCGGCATGACTTTCTGCCCGATCACGGGAAAGATCGAAAGGTACTGCAGGAACTTGAGCCCGAGCTGGGAGGCCAGCGTCGGCAGGAAAAGGTTGAGGAATGCCACCGAAAATATGGACAGCAGATAGCCCCAGATCCATCGCTTCATGACCATGCCCACGGCGATGGCAGTCATGTGATAGAAGATCGCGCAAACGAAGAAAACCAGATAGACGCTGAACACCGTGCCCAACGGGATGTTGCCCTTGATCACGATGAATGCGAGATGCGGCAGCGTCAGCGCGAACATCGTGTATTCGAGGACGGGCAGGCCGAACAGATAGCCGATCAGGTTTCGCAGCGGAGACACGGGCGTGAGGCGCTGGTAATCGAGTGTTTCGTCGATCTTGTCCTGGATGAGCCCGGCCGAGGTTCGGCCCGTGCCCTTGAGCAGGACGATGAGCCCCTGAATGACCAGCAGTGAGATCCACTGATTGCGGGCGGCTGCCTCTTCGCTCATGTCGAGCGAATTCGTCTGAATGATATAGGTAAGCGAAATGACGAACGTCGTAATGATA
>JASFSD010000164.1:0-6121 GCA_050114575.1 Gammaproteobacteria bacterium
GCATAGACGTACTCTTCATCGGTCTTGTAGAACCGGTTGAGCCGTCCGACCTCGATGCTTGCAGGCGCGGTGGAGGTCAGAAAGGCGTCGCTCGGCTCATACCCGTCGAGCGCAGCCAGCAGCAGAGAAATTTCGCACTTGAGCGTTACCTGCCCCGAGTATTCGATCGGCGCGGTGCACGCCCAATCCGACTGCCTCGGCCGGGTCGAGTCGGGAGCGGATCGGGTCTGTTCGAACAAGGTCCCGCTTTCCAGAGCCGCTCCGTAGAAATCCGAGAATTCCGACCAGTCCTGTCCTCGCATGAGCATTCCGGCGGTCGCACCGGTGGCTTCGGGAGTGAAGCCGGACAGCCTCGAGTTGACGTAAACGACCCAGTTCCCGCCCTTGGTCAACTCGCCCTCGTTGACCAGATCGATCCCGGCATCTCGCTGCGCGACGACCACGTCACGCACAGCGCCCGCAAGCACGGACTCTTCGGGTTCCTCACCCCAGATTCCCTCCGGCACAGGGAGGGCGCCGACGTGAGTTGTCAGGATCTTTTTTGTGCTTCGCTTCACGCTGCCCCCGGATTAACCATGTGGCCGATGCCACAGTCCGCTCGAATATACGTGGCGGGTCACTACTCTACCAACGCGGGTCCGGCACCGTTTGCGACGACGAGGATCGAAGCAAGCGACGCTCGCAACCGGATTCTGTAAAGATCGACCCCTGTTTCCGGATTCGCTTCGTATACTGCTGGCTCGCCCCGGGACTCGAACGTCCCGAGACCGAACACAGGGGAGAAGCGGGGATTCACTTTCGAGTCTCGGGGCACCAGTTTCCGGGTCGCGGCCACGGCAAGATCCTGCGAACCACTTCCTCGTTCCGCGATGTTCGCTGCGTTAGATTCGCCGGTCCCCAGGGTCCGCGGGTTTGCGCACTCCCCCGTGCAAACTTCTCCTCGGTCGAATTAGCGGAGCGGGCCCCGGGGACTTCCGACTCGGCTACCCGGTGGCATCCGCCTGGCGGGGTCACGCGGGAGGCAGGGAAGCCGGGAACTTTTAGACTCATTCCAAGGTCTATCCAGTACCAATCCGTTCGGCCATCCCCCCAAATCCGGCCGGACATTTGCCGCCCGCGCCGCCATCCGGTGCGGGCGGCTTTTTTTGCCCGGCCGGCATTGTCGACGTTTCTTACACTCTGCTCGAGACTAATAATATAACCTCTTGTTTTTAGGAGTTTTCTATTCATGGCACAAAGGTTGCTAAGTTAGAGACAAGGGCACATCAAGACTGCCTGAAGAAGCGATCTTGAAAACAGGATTGCCGGATAATTCGCGGGGAACGCGATGCTCGCAAGATCCAAAGCGCCGCGTGCGGCGCGCATAAGAATCACCCGGGCTGGGCACTGCCACCGTGCTGTCTGAAACCGAACAGCAGCGCTTCGACGAGGTGTGCCAGGAGCATATCTGGGCGGCTGTCGGCATGTATGTGCTCAACCAGGCATCGGGATCGGAAGAGGACGCAGAAGCGGCCGCCGTTTCCGTCCGTGACCTCGTCGATATCGCGCCCGCGTACAGATCGTGCTGGGACCGCGTAAAGCCTATCGTCCAGACCCAGGGTTTTCGTACCTTCATCGCGATCGTCGAGCACAGGATTGCGATTGCCGAGACGTCGAGGGCATCGGCCTCTCGCGGCGATCCCGACGGTGCCGAAACCCCGGTGCGGGGCCCTTTGACGGTCCACAAGGATGGAGAGCTCATTGCCGACCAAGTGCTTTCGATGGACGCGTCAGAAGTCAGGGACGATTCGGGAGCAACAACCCGTTCGTCGAAGACACGCGCCAGCCACCGCCCCGCCCGATCCGTAACCGCGGCTGCCGAACCGAAGCAGACGGTCATGCCGCAGGCGAGATTGCGGGTGCTGGAGGGCGAGTTCTCCGGCCGCGAACTCGAGCTCAACAAGGTATTGACTCAATTCGGGCAGGGCGGCAAGCACTTTGCCGCCATTCTGAGACAGCACGACGGCTATTCGATCGTAACGCGTGACGGCATACGGCCTGACGAGGCGCCGCTGATCAACGGCGCTCGGGTCGGGCGAAAAGCTCGAAACCTCCGCGGCGACGACATCGTCGAGATCGCGGGAATCAAGGCCCGATTCATCCTCAACTGACGCTCGAGGCTCTCAGGCTCCAGCCGAAGTGCTGGAATACGCACGCTCGACCTTGGCAATACGAATCTCGTAGGACTCGTACCAGGCTTCCTTGCCCAACTGCTGAGCCGCCAGGTGATCGGCGTCAGCCTTCCACGCGGCGATGGATTCTTCGCTATCCCAATAGCAAACCGTAATTCCGAAGCCGTCGGCGTCACGCGCGCTCTCGATGCCAAGAAACCCTTGTCGCCCGGCTGCGAGCTTAGCCAACCTGGCGGCCGTGGCTTCGTACTCGTCATCGGCCGAAGCCGGGCGCCGGGACGAGAAGATGACGGCATAGTAGGGAGGCTCGAACCGATCAGCCACCAAATAAGGCTGAGTCTTCAGTTTCACAATCAGTGTTTTCCGCGAGTCACTGGCGCCTGAGTGTATGGCAGAATTAGCATGTGGTGGTGGGTCGCTCGGCTGCAAAGCAGGAGGAATCTCATGTTCCGACGAATCTTCGTCCTCATAACGCTCGTAATTCCATTTTGTGTGGCGGGCCTCGCGCGGGCTCACCATCCCCCAAAGATGGAGCGCTGCGCGAGTTTCTCTTTCTCGGGCCAGATCGAGCGAATCGAATGGGGCCGCCCTCATGTCGAGCTTTTCGTCAAAACGGAAGAAGGCACGACCTATCAGGTTACCTGGCTCGACATCAATCAGCTTCACCTGGCCGGCATCGAGCATGACACGCTCAAGATAGGTGACGAGGTCGAGATTACGGCCGGCATTCGGCCCAACGATGTCGTCGTCCGTCCTATGCTGTTGAGCTACATTCACCGCAACAGCGACGGCTGGGGGTGGTCGCAAACGCCGCAGGGCTGCTAGGCATTCGCAGGGCTGGCGGGCGGTCCGATCGAATCTGGCGGAGGCGGATGGGAATCGAACCCACCGCTCGGGGTCGCCGAGCCACTGGTTTTGAAGACCAGGGAAGTCACCAGACTCCATTCGCCTCCTCGGGGAAATCTCCTCGTCGTCGCTAAACGCCGTCCCGCAGCCGACGCAGGTCACCGCTGCGCACCGTCGCGCCCGAAGCATCGAAATGCTCCATGAGCGGCACGATGTACTTGCGAGTCGAGCCGAGCACGTCGCGAACGTCTTTCAACGCGAAAGGCGCAGGATACGGAAACTCGCGCTCGATCGCCTGCTTCGCCTTTTCCAGCACATTCGCATGCAGGACCATTTCGGACTTTCTATCGTAAGTCTTGAGCCGCACCAGGCGCCCACTTTCGAGCAGCAATCGATAAACGCCCTGCCCCGTCTTATCCGACCCAACCACAGTCCGAGGTGATGGCGGCTCGATGCCCGAAGCGAGAAACGCGCCTTCGATTCGCTCGAGCAACGCGCGCTCACGCTCGGTGAGACGCGCGAACGGATCGTAGCCCGGCAGAGAAAAGACGTCCTTCACCGCTGCGATCCGACCCTGCCCAACAAGCTGGTTGATTGCGTACCGCAGCACGTCCTGGCTCGGCTTCGCATCGAGAGCGTTCGCGATGCTCCCGGCATCGACGCCATTGCTGAAGGGGTGTTCCCGATGAAACATCTCGATCACCGCTACAACCTGATCCTGAAGCGCTTCGTAGGCGGATCTCTCGACAACGACCGCCTTTCCGACCCGAACCGCCGCGCTCGACAGCGATGTGCTCGCAAGCGCATCGACCTCAGTACCGAGATCTGCCGCAAGGACCGTCAGATCGACGCCCAGCGCTCCACATTCGTCCAGGCGCTGCGCCAGCACCAGCTCGTGATCACCCGTAGCGAATGTTTCGAGCCGCTCGGTAACCGTCTTGTCGAAACGACGGTGACGCTCGGCATTGGCATCCAGGATTCTGCCGCCGCCGATCGTATGCATCGGTGAATAGGTTCGTAACAGAAAATGTTCGGCTGCCCGCGTCGCGACTTCGCGATCCAGATCGAGTTGAGCGATGACCGTCTCACCCGGTTCGAGGACGCGCCGATCCAACAGCCGCAGCTTGGCGATGGCCTCCTTGGTTCCGGTCAGAAACCGAACGACTGAACCGTTCTTGACCGGGCTGGCTGCATCCTCGAGCAGCGACAGCTGCACATCGAGCCGCACCGACGGAGCGATGGATGCCGGTGTGGCCAGGACATCGCCGCGCCGGACTTCATCCCGACTCACATGCCTCAGGTTTACGGCGACTCGCTGGCCGGGCGTAACGCGCTCAACCGCATGATTATGGTTCTGCAGGGCCCTGACAGTCGCCTTGTGCCGCGACGGCAGAATCTCGACTTCGTCGCCGACGGCGATCTGCCCGCCGCGCAGAGTGCCGGTCGCAACGAGCCCGAAACCCCGCATCGTAAAGACCCGATCGAGAGGCAGAAAGAACGTCCCGTTCCGCTCGCGCTCGACGGGCGCCTCGAGCAGCTCGAAGAGCTGGCCGCGCACCGCGTCGATGCCGGCGCCGTTCGTGGCCGAGGCTTCAATCACTGGCGCACCTTCGAGGAACGTATCGCGCACCAGATCTTCGAGCTCCGCGCGGACGAGCGCGAGCATCTCGTCATCGACGAGATCTGTCTTCGTGACTACGACGAAGCCGCGCTCCACACCGAGCAGACGCGCGATATTGAAGTGCTCCACAGTCTGCGGCATGACGCTCTCGTTCGCGGCGACACAGAGCATCACGCCGTCGAGCGCGGTTGCCCCGCTGATCATGGCGCGAATGAAATCTTCGTGCCCCGGCACATCGACGAGATCGACGACGCCGCGATCACTCTCGAGATACGCAAAGCCGAGCACGATCGAAAGACCGCGCTCGCGCTCTTCCGTCAACCGATCCGTCTCTGTGCCGGTCAGCGCACGGACCAGTGCCGTCTTGCCATGATCGACGTGACCGATGACGCCGAGCGTTACCGTGTTGCTCACGGCAACGCTGAGCGAACAGCGTCGATCAGCGCCTGCGTTCGATTCGGCAGCACGGTTCTCGGATCGAGGTGTACGGCGCCCTTGCTGATCCTGCCGATGACGGCCGGATTACCCGCTCTCAGTCTTGCCGCGAGCGCTTCGGGGCCAAGACCGTCCACCTCGAGCCGGATGACCCGCGTCGCGAGCTCGTTCATCGGCAACGCGCCGCCGCCGGCGTAACTCACCCCGTCGACAACGTTTGCTTCGACGCCCCTGAGCGCACCGAGCTTGCGGGCGACACGTGACGCCCGCTGCGCGACGACCGCGCGGTTTTGCGTGATCATTTTGAGCACCGGCACCCGCTCGAGCGGATCGTTCGGCGGCTGGTAGAGCTTGAGGGTTGCCACGAGAGCGGCCAGCGAAAGCTTGTCGATCCTCAGTGCGCGGGCGAGCGGATGCCGCCGCAGTCGTTCGACCAGATCCGCGTGGCCTACGAGAATTCCGGCCTGGGGTCCGCCGAGCAACTTGTCGCCGCTGAATGTCACGACATGGGCACCGGCGCGGACGCAGTCGGCGACCGTAGGCTCGCCCGAATCGAGCTCATCGATTCGGCACAGGCTGCCGCTGCCGAGATCCTGCACCAGGGACAGGCCGTTCTCTTCGGCAAGTGCAGCGAGCTCACTCGGCTCCGGGCTCGTCGTGAACCCGACGATTCGGTAATTGCTCGGATGGCTCATGAGCAACACTCGCGACTCTTGCGTCAGCGCCGCTGCGTAATCACCGAGCGTCGTCCGGTTGGTCGTGCCGACTTCCACCATGCGGGCGCCACTGTCCGCGATAACATCGGGCATCCGAAACGACCCGCCGATCTCGATGAGCTCACCGCGGGAAACGACGACCTCTCCCCCTGCCGCCAACACGCGGAGAGCCAGCAGCACGGCAGCGGCGCAATTGTTGACGACGAGAGCCGCCTCGGCGCCGGTCAAGTCGCAGAGCAGCGATTCCACGTGCGCGTTTCTCGAGCCGCGCTCGCCGCGCTCGACGTCATATTCCAGATTCGAGTAGCCACGCGCTACTTCGGCCATTGCCT
>JASFSD010000165.1:0-6097 GCA_050114575.1 Gammaproteobacteria bacterium
GTGGCCGAGGAAACGCGTGCCGAAACCCCGAGAGGCGTTTCCGGTCAGATGGCAGCGGCTCGCTGCAACATTCCGGTTGCGGCCGCGAGCGCATCTTTGGGAGACACAGGCCCAGCTACCCACTCCGTCCGCGATAGCCATTCGGCCACGGCTGCTTCGCGCAGCCCGTAGCGCTCGGCAATCAGGCCGGCGGCATTACCACCGGCAACAAGCCTTCGCGCATGCTCGGCCACGACCGAGACCAGCCCCTCGAGCGAAGGCCCGTGCCGGTCGCGAATGTCGCGGCCGGCGCAGATTACCCAGGCGGGCCAGGGTGCGACGAAGTCGTCGATGCGTCGAAAGTGACCCGCCTCAACGGCTGGCTCGGTGGTGAAGTGCTCCCAGAGGAAAACGTCGGCACGTCGTTCAGCCAGCGCGACGATAGCGCCCGGTAGATTATCGACGATCTCGAACTGAAGACCTGCAAGGGGCCAGCTGCGTTCGATTGCGAGCGCAAGACTCATCAGATGCGACCCCGAGCCGTAGCGACTGATGCCGAATCGGGCGCCGCCGAGATCGTCCAGCGACCGTAAATCGGACGCCGGCGCCACGTGCACGCCCCAGATCAGAGGGCTGGTCGTATACAGGCTAAATGCCTCGATCGGCAGCTTGCGCGCCAAGCCAAGTGCGGCTCCCTCGGTCAACAGAATCGCCAGATCGAGCCGATCCTCCGCAAGGTCGGCCAACATCGCCCCCGTGCCCGTGGTGTAGTCGGTCCATTCAAGATCGAACCCTGATTCCCGGTCGCCGCCAGCATCGATCGCCAGATGCCAAGGAAGATTGAAATGCTCCGGGACGCCGCCGACCCGCAGCTTGACTAGGCTCGTGCTCACGGGATGCATGATAGATGGAAACGGTCGCAGACGCCGGGCAGCCCGACGACCTCCCTGGCGACGGCACGCCGTGTGCGGCGATCCAGCGAATCCAAAGGGGGTCCGCGAACGAAAAACGACAAAGAAGACCCGGAAATGGGTCTTCTGAACAGCTGTTTCGAAACGGCCCGAGCAAGCGCCCGGGACCGGAATGCCGCGGCAAACCAAAGGAATCTGCAAGATGAAGAAGATCATCGTCCCACTGGGGTTGCTGCTCGGTGCGGTTGCCTTGGCGAGCCTGTTCGTCAGCAACCAGCGTGAGTTTCAGCCGCGCCAACCCGAGTCGCCGCCGGTCACGGTTCGCGTCGTCGAGGTTGCGCCTGGATCGGCGCGGTTCATCGTGCATGCGCAGGGAACCGTGTCGCCGAGGACCGAAAGTGAGCTGGTTCCGGAAGTGTCGGGAAATGTGGTCTGGCTGTCGCCCAACCTCATCTCGGGCGGCTATTTCGAGCCCGGTGAAGTGTTGCTGCGAATCGATCAGCGAGACTACCAGGCCGCCGTCGGGCGCGCCGAGGCATCCCTCGCAGGCGCCGCAGCCGATTTCGAGCTCGCGCAATTCGATCTGGAGCGCGCCAATGACCTGTTCGGCCGCTCGCTGATCAGCCAGGCCGACCGCGAGACAGCCGAACGCACGGCACGCGTGGCCGAAGCATCGCTTCGCGATGCGCAACTCGTGCTCGAATCGGCGCGACGGGACCTGACGCGAACCGAGCTCAAGGCGCCCTTCGCCGGCCTTGTTCGGAGCGAGCAGGTCGATGTCGGACAGTTCGTCGGCCGCGGATCCACGATTGCGTCCATTTACGCGACCGACTTTCTCGAAATCCGGCTGCCGATTGCCGATCAGGAGCTCGCCTATTTGAACATTCCGCTGAGTCAGCGTGGCGAGTTCGCGCCCGAAGCGTCTCCATCGGTCAGACTGTCGGCTGAATTCGCAGGGCGGCGTCAGACCTGGGAGGCGCGGCTGGTTCGCACCGAGGCCGAAATCGACCCGGGCACGAGGATGGTCTATGCGATAGCGCGCTTGCCCGGTGACCAGGACCACCGGGAAGAAGCGATCGCACCACCGGTCGGCCTGTTCGTGCAGGCCGAGATCGATGGCCGCGAGCTAGACAGCGTCGTCGTGCTGCCTCGGTCCGCATTACGCGATGAAAATAGCGTCCTCGTCGTCGATACGGAGAACCGAGTCAGTCGACGCGCGGTCGAAGTTCTGCGCATTAATGGCGACAGCGTCTACGTCAGCAATGGGCTCGAGGCCGGGGAGCTGGTCAGCATCTCCATGCTTCAGACCGTGGTAGAGGGGATGCGAGTCCAACCCCTTCGATCCGAGTCTTAAGGTCACTGCGCCGTGCGTTCGATCATTCGTTGGTTTGTCGACAACCCCGTTGCCGCCAACCTCCTGATGGCGGTGCTGCTGGTCGGCGGCCTGATTTCGCTGTCGAGCACGCGGCAGGAAGAATTTCCCGATGTCGAGCTCGATGTCGTCTCCGTGAGCGTTCCGTTTCTCGGTGCCACGCCCGAAGAGGTGGAAGAAGGCGTCTGCATTCGAATCGAGGACGCGCTCGAAGGCGCCGAGGACGTCTTCAAGATGACTTCCACGGCCAGCGAGGGCAGCTGCTCGGTGCAGCTCGAGCTCGCCACCGGTGCCGACCGCGTTCGCGCTTTGAACGATATCAAGGGCAAGGTCGACGCGATCAACACGTTTCCCGAGCAGACCGAGCGGCCCGTCGTGTCGCTACTCTCAAACGTCAGCCGCGTCGCCGATATCGTCATAACCGGCGACACGGACGAGCGGTCGCTCAAATCGCTCGCCGAGCAGGTGCGTGAAGAGCTGGCGGCACTCGAAGGTATTTCCCAGGTCTCGCTGGAATATGTACGGCCGGATGAAATTTCTATCGAGGTCTCCGAAACCACGCTGCGGCAATACGGACTTACGCTCAGCGAGGTGGCGTCCGCGATCCGAAGATCTTCACTCGATCTGCCGGGGGGATCGATCAATGCGGGCAGCGGCGAGATCCTGGTCCGCACGCAGGGCCAGAATTACCTGGGTACCGAATTCGAGGACATCGTTGTCGTCACGCGGCGCGACGGAACCACGCTCAGGCTCGGGGAGATTGCCAACGTCATAGACGGCTTCGAGGAAGGCGACCTGCGCGTGCGGTTCAATGGCCAACCCGCAGCCATGGTCCGCGTCAATCGCGTCGGCAACGAGGACACGATCGATATCGCTGAATCGGTTCACGAATACATCGCCGCCCTTAAGACTCAAATCCCGGAAGGGCTCGAGGTCATAGTCTGGCGCGACTCCGCGGAAGAGCTCGCCGATACACTCGACATTCTGCTCGGTACCGCGCTGAGCGGTCTGGCCATGGTTCTGCTCATACTGGCGCTACCCCTGCGCTTTCGCCTCGCTATGTGGGTGGCAGCCGGAATCCCGATCGCGCTGGCCGGCTCGATCATGATGTTCGGCGTCTTCGACGTCACGATGAGCTCGCTGACGGTCATGGGATTCATTCTCGTTCTCGGCATCGTGGTCGACGACGCGATCGTCGTCGGCGAAAGAATTTACGCCCACGAGCGTCATGCCGAGGATCAGCGCACGGCGGCCGTCAATGGAGCACATGAGGTCGCGGTGCCCGTGATTTTCGGTGTAATGACGACAGTCGCTGCGTTCCTGCCAATTATCTTCGTGCCCGGACGCCTCGGCGCCTTCTTCTCGGTGGTCGGCGTTGTCGTCTGCCTCGCACTCGTGTTCAGCATCGTCGAGTCGATGTTTATCCTGCCGTCGCACCTTGCCCATCGGGCGCGGGCGCGCGACCGTAAGCACAGTCCCTTGATGGAACGCTGGCTGCGGTTCCAGAATCGGCTCGCTGACGGTGTCGAGGCTTTCGCGGAGCACAAGTACGGTGATTCGCTGCGCTCGGTCCTGCCGTGGCGCTACTCCGTCCTCGCCGGCGGCGCCGGCATATTGATCGTAATCTTCGGCCTGGCAATCAGCGGACGGATTGGATTCCAGTTCTTTCCGGGTGTGGAAGGCAACGAAATGACGGCTTCGCTGACGATGCCCGAAGGCATCGACATCGAGGAGACCGCGCGAGCAGCGGCGCTCGTTGAACGTGCCGCCGAGCAACTGCGAGCCGAGCTCGATGCCGAAAACCCCGGCTACGAAGGCATGATAGAGCACTCGCTGACGGCGATCGGTCGCGGTGCCGGCGGCGGCGGGCCGGGCGGATCCAACGCCGTCTCGCCCGCGCAGAGCCATGTTGCGGAGATTCGCTTGTCTCTGCGCCCCATCACCGAACGAAACGGCATCAGCGCTACCGAAATCAATCAACGCTGGCGTGAGCTCACGGGGCTGATACCCGACGCGGTCGAGCTGAGCTTTTCGGCCAATTCATTCAATGCCGGAACGCCCATCGCCATCGAGCTGCGGGGACGCGACGTCAACGATCTGCGAGAAGCTGCTGCGCGGATACGGGCAGAGCTCGCCCGCTTCGATGGCGTATTCGATATCACCGATTCGTTTCGGTCGGGCAAGCAGGAGGCAAAGCTTTCGCTGCGTCCCGAGGCTCGCGTGCTCGGATTGACCCTCAATGAGCTCGCAAATCAGGTTCGGCAGGCCTTTTACGGTGAAGAGGTTCAACGCGTGCAACGCGGCACCGAAGATGTGCGTGTCATGGTGAGATATCCAGAGGCGGAACGCGCCTCGCTGGGGGACCTCGAAGACATGCGGATCCGCACGGCGGACGGCGATGAAGTTCCATTCTTCTCCGTTGCCTATGTCGAGTACGGCAACGGCTTTTCGAGCATCCGACGCGTCGATCGCCAGCGAGTCGTCACTGTCAGCGCCGACGTCAACCGGGCAGCAACGACTCCTGAGCGCGTGCTCGAAGCGATGCAAACCAGTGTGCTGCCCGAAGTGCTGGCCGGCTATCGCGGGATGAGTTACGTGCTCAGCGGGGCAGAGGGAGAGCGCGCCGAATCGGTGGGTGGATTGTTCAGCCTGGTGCCACTCGCATTGCTCGTCATCTATGCGATCCTCGCGATCCCGCTGAAGTCATACCTGCAGCCGTTTGTAATCATGAGTGTCATTCCATTCGGAACTGTCGGAGCAATTCTCGGGCACAAGCTCATGGGGTATCCGATCGCACTGACGTCGGTGCTCGGTATGATCGCGCTGGCCGGAGTCGTGGTTAACTCGAGTCTGGTCATGGTCGACTATATCAATCGCCAGCGCATTCAGGGCATGACCGTCGAGGAAGCCGTCACCCGCGCTGGCATCGTTAGGTTTCGGCCGATCCTGCTGACATCCATTACGACCTTTGTCGGTCTCCTGCCGTTAATGTTGAGCAAGACGCCGGCGACAGACTGGTTCGTACCGATGGCTGTTTCCCTCGGCTGGGGAGTCGTATTTGCGACGGTGATAACCCTATTCCTGGTGCCTTGCCTGTATCTCGCGCTCGAGGATCTGCATGCCTGGCGCAAACCGGCTCCCATGCCCGAAATCGCGCCGAGCGCGTTCGCCGACTGATCAGGGACAGAATGCGCAAAAGGCCAGGGAGCGGATTTACCGAAAGCTAGAACAAGTCGGCGCTTCGAGCGCGGGCGACTACCCCTTCGAGCTGACGTCGCCTGGTTGGATCAGCTCGCCAACTGCGAGCGATATCCTCGCAGCTGCCGCGAGAACTCACGCAACGCCGATACGCCGCTGGCCTCGGCTTCAGCACACCAGGCCTGCAGCCGTGCCAGCAACTCAGCCTGATCCTTGCTGCGCTGAGTCCAGACTGCTTTCAGTTTCTGCTTGAAGTCGTAGATGGTCTGCAGCGTCTGATTGTTGGCCAGCTCAGCCGACAGCTGCTCTCCGGTGTGATGCTCGACCGCGGGATTTTCCGACGCGAGCCGGCGCTTGATTAATCGCCAGTGACGCCGCCCCTTCCGGTCACCCGAAGCATTACCGGCAATCCTCGCCTGGGCACGCAGCACCGGAGCTACAACGTGACTGCCGTAGAGCTTGAGGACATGAAAGCGATTCGCAACGACGGCTTTGAGCATTTCCATATCGACGGCACCGAGCTCGTCCGCAAAGCTCGTCTTCGGGGCCACACGCCGGACTTTGGCCAGCCCGAAAGTCTCGAGGATCCGGATGTAAAGCCAACCGATATCGAACTCCCACCATTTGTTCGACAGAC